>WRKP01000007.1:0-54100 GCA_009778035.1 Planctomycetaceae bacterium | reverse complement strand
TTGGGAATTGTAGGGAGTTGCGGAGCCCGCGGCAGGCCCTGCGAACCATTATAAAATTGAAAAGGGAAAAACTATGGGAGACACAATGATGTATATGTTGGTTGGGGCATTCATCATTGGTGCTCTGCTTACCGCTTACGGTATGCAGCGGCAGCAAATCGACGATAAACAACGTCAAATAGACGACCTGAAACGCGAATTGGAGGAAATGAAACGGGAACGGTAACAAGACAATAAATCGTAAAAAACAATGGATTCGGAACTGAGAATTAAGTATTATATCTACGACATATTTGGGAGTCGTACTATAACGGATTTGCGTGCTGAAGCCTTGGCATCGTACGAAGAAGGCAAGTCCGTTGATGAGGTTCACGTAACGACGTGGCGGACACTAGGAGCATCGGGGAGAAATATCGTTCAATACGAATGGGAACAACAAAATGAAGGAGGATAGGAGGATAAATTATGGAAAAGCATTCACGTATTCAGCCAGAACAAATGTCAGTACAATCTGTTGAAGATGATGACGAGAGATACCGGCTCGGATCGGTGGCGTTGCGAAGAAAACTTGGTATTGTCGGCAATGTTTTCACCAACGAGCAGGAAAAAATATACAGGGAAGAGCAGCGAAAACTATGGCTTGCCATAAATAACCCGAAAAAACTTGAGGAAGAATACGGAATAACAGAAGTGCAGTTGTAAGATTGTGGAAAACGACAACCTTAACACACGGAAAAAACTATGACAAAACCATACAAGGCGTGCCAGAGTTGTGCGATGCCGTTCAAGCACGACCCCCAAGGGGGCGGGACGGAAGCCGACGGGGCAAAATCAGTGATGTATTGCAGTTATTGCTACCGAGAGGGCAAGTTTGCGGATAATTTTGAGACGGCCAAGGAAATGCAGGACTTTTGCATCACGAAACTGTGCGAAATGAAGTATCCGAAAATTGTCGCTTGGCTTTTCACGCGAGGAATACCAAAATTGGAACGATGGAAATGAAATGGGAACGGTAACGTTCGCAGAATAAAGTTCACAGGGCCCGTGGCGTAAGCCGGGGAGTCCCATCTGTACGATACGGGCTCCGTGAACCTGAATGATAGAAGAATCGGGAGACAAAAACACATGATTAAAAACGTAGTCATCGCAGATGATTCCGCACTAGCACGGATGTTTATACGGCGTTGCTTAGAAATCGCAGGGCTCGGAGATGCTAACTTCATCGAAGCCTCTGACGGGAGCGAAGCGATTTCGTGCATGAAGAAAATCAAGGCCGACCTGCTCGTGACGGATTTGACGATGCCGAATATGAACGGCGTCGAACTGATGCGCAAGATTGCCGTAAGCCCTCGTTTGAGCGGTACGCCGGTCTTGGTCGTAACGAGTGCGGGCAACGAAGAGCAGCGTCGGGAGTTGATGGAATTGGGCGTAACTCGGATATTATCGAAGCCGATTAGTCCGCCGATTTTGATAGAGGCACTTCAGGAGGTCAACCGGACGCTTCGCGGGCCGGGTGCGGAGGAAGAAGCGGAACCGGCAGCCGAAGCGGAAGATCTCGGCTGGCCGAGCGATGATCCGCCAACGACGGAACCAGCATGGTAGTAAGTGATGCAAGAGCGAGGGGCGGCGAATGCTCTTGCAATCCCTCTTGACCCCATCGGCAAAATTGACTAACCTTCCCGTATGGCAAAACGGCCAATGGACGATGACGACGATGAGCCGCAGGTAAGAAAACGGCGATACAAACCCAAAAAGGCGGATGACGAGGACGATGCGCCTAGCGGCGGTCGCGGGCGATTCGCCGAGGATGACGATGATGACGAAGACGATATATCAACCGGCAACGTTTATCTCGACATCGCCCTCGACTTTCGCGATGATTGCATTGATTGGGCCAAAGCACACGTCCTTTACGCAATCATTATCTGCGTTCTCGCCTTCCTGCTCTTTTCCGCCCTTTCCTTTTATGTGGTCTATTCCTGCGTCCGATACATCAATCGGCCATCGCTGGAGAAAGTGATCCGAACGTACGATCTCGGACTCTTTCCCGAAACGAAACTGCTTGCCGACTATGCCCTGAGTTACATTTCCGCGACAAATCGGCCGGAAGTCAGGGCTCCCTTCCAATTTTTGCAGGGAGCGGCCATCTGCGCGCTTGCCGAACGCGTTCCCCCCGCGGACCAACGGGATTACTACCTGATGGCCGCCAATTTTTTGAAGCAGTCGGCCTTGTACAATTTTTTACCCAGCCGAGCACCCGAAGGCTGGTTTTTGCTGGGGAAAAGTCTGTTTCATCTCGGCGAACTTGAACAATGCCGAATTCCGCTTCATGCCGCCCTGGCCGACGGGTATCCGTATACCAAGGATATCCACTGGCTATTGGCCAATGCGTATTTTTTGGGAGCATCGCCCGATATGGAACGCGCACGGCATCACCTGCACCAATTTCAAACCGAACCCACACTCCTCGAGGAAGAATTGGCCGAATCCCGACTGTTGGAGACGATTATCACCCTGCACATGGACGGCATCGAAGAGGCCGAAGCGGTATTACGGCAAGTTCCGCGATTTCGGCAATTTGCGCTGAAGCGTAATTTTGTCGATGGGCAAATCGAGTTATTCAAAGCACGCGAACAAGTCCAGATCGCCTTTGCCCTCGAACATGATCCGAATCCCAACTTGCTTCGTCCGCCGCTCATTCGGGCACCGATCACCGCTTCTGAAGAGATCGCCCCCGAGGAGATTCCACCGGAGCCGACCGTCCCGGAGCCGATAATCCTCGCACCGGAAGACATTCCCATCGCCCTTGCACCGGTTTCTCCGATCGACGAATCCGCACTTCAGGAATTTATGCTTTCGCGCGGCCCGCCCGCCGCGGTCGTCGGCATCTTCGATGAGTCTTCGGAGGTTCAGCAACGCATCGCGGCAATCCGGTCCCGATATGCACAAAATGCAGCGGATGACGGGATCATCATTTTACCCCGGGAAGATGCCCAAACCGCCCCGATGCCGCCGGAGGATCCTGACTTTGATTTTTACCAAGACGACCCGATTTTGCAACGGGTCCAACGGCACCGCGATGCCGCACACGATCATTACGAACGGGCGATTGAATTGTTCACCGAAGTCGTCCATCATGCGGATGTGCATAATCCCTGGGGTCGTTTTTCGCGGTTGCTTATCGGGGTATGCCATCTCGAAACCAGCAATTTTCCCGAAGCGAGCGAGCATTTCCGTCGGCTTTTCGCGACGTTTCCCGACTCTTCGGAAGCCGTCGCGGCCAATTTTTTGCTGGGCGAGCATAACCGAATGCTCGGGAACCACGATGTCGGATTCCGAGCGATTGCTCAAGCGTTTCACACTGTCCGGCAAAATCCCAACTACGCATCGCTTTGGCTGCCGATGGAAACGATGATCGAACGCAGTATCGAAATGATACGCCGTGATGTTGAAAACCACGATTACGCCTATGCGATTCGGCTTCTGAACATGCTGGCCGGTGTGAAACCCGTTGCAGACCGTGCCCGAATGACCGGAGAAGTCCACGAAAATTGGGCCGAATTCCTCCAATCGCAGGCCGACGTCACATTTGGCGAAGAAGGCGAGCAACTCGCCCGGGAGGCGGCAATGCAATGGCGTCATGCCGGGGCTGCATTCGCGGCTTTAGCAGAAATCATCTCCGACACCTTGGAATTTTCCGACTTGCTTTGGCGTGCGGCCGAAAATTACCGTGTCGGCAAAGATTACCGGAGGGCGATCGCGGCATACCGAAACTATGTCCGGGTAAACCTCGTCGCGCGCCGGCCCGAAGTGTATTTTAGAATGGGTGAAATGTTCCTGCATCTCGACGGCCTGAACGAAGTGGTGTTTACCTTGGAAGAAGCATTACGGGCATACCCGACCCATAATCTGGTGCCGCAAATGCGGCTGATTTTGAGTTATGCGTACCGGGAACTGCAGGAATGGGATAAGGCGAAAGCGTTATTGCGGTTAAATCTCATCGGCGATGCGGCCCCGACGTCGACCCCGTATCGGGATTCCATGTATCTGCTGGGCGAAATCTGTTTTGACCAGGGTAATTTTGAGCAAGCGATCCCCTATTATGAGGATGCGATCCGCGTGCATCCCGATGCCCCCCAGGCGGCGGATGCGAATTATCACCTGGCATTGGCCTATTTTAGAATCTCGGACGACATCTTGGCGGAATTGTCCTATATGACGCCGGATGCCGTACGCCGATCCGTTGAAGCAACGGCTGCCATCAACCGCCGTCGGGCACTGGCTTATTTTGAGCAAGCGGAATTCATGCTGCTCGAACGCCAACAGACGATGGGACTCACGGAGGCCGAGCGGATGATGTTGATAAATACTCATTTTATGACCTGTCGCATTCTGTTAAGTATGGGACAGTATGAGCAGGCCATACCGAAACTCAATACGGCAGCGACCATGTTCCAAGACAGAGCGGAGGCCTTGCATGCGCTGATCCAAATGGCACACGCGATGCGGATGATCGGTCAGGACGAAGAATCGCAAACCACGCTCCGACGGGCAGAAGTGATATTGAACTACTTGGAGCAAATCGGTACTATTGAGGACGGTGAGATGTGGAGGAATAAAATCCGCAGGCAAGCACCGTGATTACAAAACAGCGAATGATTTCCACAAAATCCTTTTCCGAACTCATCCGCAACGAAGAGATGCTCTTGCAGCAGTTGCTCCTCGTTTCGGAACGGCAAATCCAACTCGTCGAGCAGGGGAATGCGACCATTTTGTTGGAGCATTTGGGACAGCGTCAAAAACTTTGGCAAGAATTCGAGGATTTGGAACGGCAACTTGCGCCGCACAGAGAAACGCCGCCGGAAAGCCGGATTTGGCGAAATCCCGAGGAACGGCAGGCGACCGAGTTATCCTTCGCTCGATGCAAGGCTTTGTTGGAAGAAATTATGGCGAACGACCAAAAAAGTATGGACCAGGCGGCAGTGTTACGGGATGAAATCGACGAAAAAATCCGCCGTATTCAACGGACGGGCCATGCCGCCCCCGCATATATGAAGCAGAGTCAACTGCAACGATAGCCGGGGCCGTTGGTGCGCATTCATTTTTGCTTTGGACAAAAAATCGTCATTCCGGTGTATTTTCTATCATTCCGGCATATTTTTTGTCATTCCGGCGAAAGCCGGAACCCAGTGGAACTGGCATCACACGCAATGTCTGGATCCCGGCTTGCGCCGGGATGACAAAAAGCCCGCCGGTCCGCGGTCTTACCGTGTCAGGTCGAAATCAAACACGTTCGAACTGCCGCGTTCGACCGTTGCCGTAAAGCCCGACGTGCTCGTCTGATTATACCGCTCCGGTATCACACTCCGCGGTGGCGGCGGCGTGCCTCCAAACGGATCCGATGTCGTACCGCCATCAAGCGCCCGCACCGTTACTTCGGACTGTTCCATTTTTATAATGGTAACGAGATAGGTGCCCGGCGTCGTGCCTGCATCCACATCGCCCATCAGCGTCTGGAGCACATAACGTCCATTCGCATCCGTAACGCCGAATGCGGGAAGACCTTCGCCTTCCGTTTGAGGTGAAAAATTGACGTTGGCTCCCGCAAGCGGTTGGCCGTCGAACGTTACCGTCCCGGTCACGTTGATGGTGCCCAACCTGTTACCGCAGCCCGCTACCATCGCAAAGGCCGTCAGTATTGTAATCGTGTATAGTGTTTTTTGCATAAGTTATTGTATGTTAGAATTGTGTTGGTGTTGGCGCAAGAGTCAATGGCGAGCGCAAGAGCCGGGGGCGTCAGCCCCCGGGTGAATCCTCGTCGAAAAACCCGGGGGCTAACGCCCCCGGCTCTTGCGCTCTCCTGACTTCAAACTACAGCGAACGGGCTTCGCCGCCGCGAGGTGTCGCGACCGCTCCCCAAACGCCCATCGTCGAGGGGCCCGTCCATTGATGGTGATGCTCCGTTTGAATATCTGGATACCCCAAACGCTGCGTCGGGTTCCCATGATCAACGGAATCCGTTACGAATCTCACCGAACCATCTACCAGGCTGACGCTGACACCGCCGGGATGATAACTGCTCGCGGCCCAATGTCGGCCTGCACCCTCACACGAAGGACTGTTCGGCGGCAAATGAGCATTAAACATCGAGTTCGGGTTTCGGGCTTCGCCCCAACGCATTCCCCGGCCCTCACCGCCAACTTCTCGCACGGTTACATCGGCTCGGTACATTCCATTCGCCCCTCGCGCTGCCAAGCAGTTCGATGCCGGTCCCGTCTGAACATTGATATTTGCACCGCCGATTTGAATAGCCGTACCGGACTTGATGGTTCTGTCCCCGGCCCCCGTGGAAATCGCAACTTCCGAGAGTGCCAGCGTATTGCTCAAGCCGTCGGTAATGTTTGCAAACGTTACTTCACCGAAGACCGTGCCGCCTCTGTCGCCGGAGCCTTCTCGGTATCCGCCGGACTGATAAAAGCGGAAAATACCGCGTAGATTTCTGTTTTCGCCCCAATTCCAATCGTACATCGCATCGCCGGTGCAGCCGACGTAACTGCTCGGGTTCAGTGCCCGCGGTTGGGATCGGGCATTAGGGTCTGACGGGCAGCCCAAAATGGGGAACCATTGGGCAAAAACGGCATCGGGTTTCCCGTGAACTCTTGTATCTTGATTGTGATAGTCCCAGGTCCAAGTTCGTGAAATTCCGTATTCCCAGGCATCGCCGGAACCGGAGCCGTAGGAATTGGCGATTGCCCATTGGCACCCGAAAACGAGTTCGGCATGCAGTGCTCCCTGCTCAATATAGGGCAGGAGCAGAGTTCGCCAACTGTAGACATCTACGCCGTCAATTCGTTCTCGCGGCGTAACGCCGGGACGTGTAAAACCCATTGTCCAAAAGCGGTCCCAGCCGTTGTTGGGAATGCGGTTTTGGACGTCATGGAAACTGTGCATCGCGAGGGTCCATTGTTTGACGTGATTGGTACATTGCATCCGTCGGGCGGCTTCGCGAGCGGCTTGGACGGCGGGCAAGAGGAGTGCGACGAGCATGCCGATGATGGCAATGACGACGAGCAATTCGACGAGCGTGAAAGCGCGTTTGTCTAGATTGCCCCCCCCCCACAATTTAACATTTTGTTGCGAACATTCTTCATAGAGTGGTTCTCCTTTTGGTTGAACTGACTTGTGATGGTGCCAGCATAGCATGTTCGCCCGGGAATGTCAACAGGGGAGAGAGGCTAACGCCCCCGGCTCCTGTGCGCACGAAGTATTGATTATAATGGGCCATCCAGGAACGCTCGCTTTCCCTCCAATTTGCAAGGGAATGGCCGTTCCAAACAAGTTTTACACAAAATTGGCCAGCCAAATAATTTCGCAATTCCCTCTCATGCCATACCGCCGTATATTTTTGCCGTTCCTAATTATCGCCCTTTCCGGTATCGTACTCGCGGAATTGCCGACGACATTCGATCCGGGACGACGCGATTCCCTGACCGGAAACTTCATCGCAACCAGCCCAAACGTCCGCTGGGTCGCACCCATCGGACGATGGACCTACGCAACGCCCGTCATTACTCACGGTAAAGTCCTCATCGGCACAACCAACGATACCGTTTGGGACCCGCGACGCCCCGGAAGCCGAAGCATTCTGCTCTGCCTCGATGAACAAACCGGCGAATTCATTTGGCAACTGCCCCTGCCAAAAGATTACGGGATTTCGGCCATGTTCGATGCCTTTTGCACCGGAATTACTTCAACTCCCACTGCCGTCGGCGACCGCCTTTTCCTGACAACAGGACGCGGCGAAGTGCTCTGTCTCAATATACACGGACTCGCAAATGGAAATACCGGCCCCTATACCGATGAAGCCTTTTTGTACACATTCCGCGGCACCGAACGAGGACGAGTCATCAACCGTAATGCAAATGTGTTACCCTTGGCACAAACCGATGCGGACATTATCTGGCGGTACGATGCGTTCGGCGAACTGAAATCAATGCCGCATGACACGAATAATTGCGACATCATTCATTACGATGGCCTGCTCGTTGTCAATACCGGCAACGCACCGGACGTTACGCATCGCCGCGTGATTACTCCCGAAGCCCCCTCGCTGATTATTATGGATGCCGAACGGGGCATTCCGCTCGCCCGGGATAATTTCAATATCGGCAGCGATATTTCGCACGGCCAATGGTGTTCGCCCGCCTTCGGGAGTGTCAACGGCAAGGAAATGATTTTCTACGGCGGCGGAAACGGCGTGCTGCACGCGGTCTATGCTCCGAGCCGCGAGGAACTTTGGCGGCAATATGAGGCCAATGGTCGGCAACTTGTCCGATTGGAGCCTGCCTGGAAATTTCAGGGTGATCCTCGGGCTCATCAACCGGGCGGCGTGATTCCGCCATTTGTTATGGGTGTCGGAAGTCCGTCGTATACCTGCTTGCCACCGCCCGTTTTGGACGGCGAAGGACGGATTTTTATGATTTTCGGCCATGATGCTTGGAATGGAGCAAGACCTTACCGAAGTTGGTTGGCGTGTATTGATGCGGCAACGGGCCGACTGATTTGGGGAACGGACAACATTGAGGATGGAGCCGTCGCACCGCTTGTTGTGCAGGACGGGCTGCTTTATATGGCGGACCGGAACGGCAATTTTTATTGTTTTGATGCCGTAACGGGTCGGGAACATTGGAAATTGCAACTTCGCGGGGACATTTGGGCACGGCCGTTGATTGCCGACGGGAAAATTTACATAGGAACGGACCGGCGGATGTTCTACATATTGCAAGCGGGTTTGGAGTCGCGGATTCTATCGGCGATTACAATGCCGGATCGCATTTTCGCACCCGCGGCGGCGTCGGGCAACACGTTGTACATTGCCGGCGATGGTTTTTTGTACGCAGTCGAAGGAGGGCGGTAGCAACACGGCATCACCGCACCTGCCCGATGCGCCAAGCCCGAAAACCCGTTGCCGATGCGATCAATGACAACGCATCTTCCGCAATCGCCGGGCGAACAACCAAGGCCAATCCGATGCCGAGGTTGAAAACGCGTTCCATTTCGGCACCTTCCACATCGCCCAAACGCTGCAACCACGAAAAAACCTTCGGCACATCCCAAGACCGGTCAATTTCGAGCGACAGTCCCGACGGCAAAATCCGCCCGACGTTTTCCTGCAATCCTCCGCCCGTAATATGGGCAATACCGGAAACCTCCGCATTGGCCGCAAAGCGTTCCAGAATGGCCGAAACGCATTTTACATAAATCCGCGTCGGCTCTAAAAGGGCATCCGCAACGGTCTGTCCCAATTCCGGCACGAAATCATCGACGGATAATTTGGCAATATCGAACACGATTTTCCGCACCAGGCTGTATCCGTTGGAATGCAGGCCGGACGATTCGATGCCGATTAAAACATCGCCGCGTTGGATTGCTTTGCCGTCAATAATGTTGTCCCGTTCAGCAACGCCGACACAAAAACCGGCCAAATCGTATTCGCCGGGCTGATACATATCGGACATGATGGCAGTTTCGCCGCCGAGCAGAGCGCAGCCGCTTTGCAGGCATCCTTCGGCGATGCCGGTGATGATTTGTTCGAGCAGGTCGGGATCATCTTTGGGCATTGCGGCGTAATCGAGGAAAAAGAGCGGTTGGGCCCCGCAGCAGATGGCATCATTCACGCTCATGGCAACGAGGTCAATGCCGACGGTATTGTGCCGATTGGCTTGAAAGGCAACTTTGAGTTTCGTGCCGACGCCGTCGGTGCAACTGACCAGGACGGGATTGGTATATTGCGATGTTTTGGAATGGAGTTGAAACAGGCCGGCAAATCCGCCGTCGAGTTGGATGACGCGATCGGAGAAAGTTCGCCGCACGAGTTTAGGCAATCTTGCCATCGACTCGGCATATATGTCGAGGTCAACACCGGATTCTTTGTAGGAAACCATGGAAGGAGATTATACCGTAAACGGCAAGCAGGGGGCGAGTGTATTTAGTAGATTCGCAAGTTTCAGATTGAACACCAAAAGGTAGGCAGCCGACCGCCGGGCGGCAACACGGGACGTGCAGATTCTCACACATTGTCCGGCAAAATGCCTAATTCCCGCCAAAATTCCCTCAAGCCCTACAATCGGAATAACCGATACCCCTGTTAGTCCGTCGCCTGCGATGCGCCAACGGTTCTATGCCCACTGCAGTCAGTCCCATCAATCTACTCGTTAATGTCAGTTCCCTGCGTGGCCGACAAGCCCTGCAACAAGCCGACTCCGCTCTCACTCAATCCATTCGCAATCTCTCGTCCGGCCTGCGTATCCATACCGCAAAGGATGATCCCGTCGGTTTCGTTGCCAGTACCGCAATGAAATTCGACATCGTTACCAAGTCCCAAGCCGTTACCAACTGCGAACGAAATACCTCTCTCATCGCCACCGTAGATACGGCCCTCAATCAAGTCAATACCCTTCTCAACGACCTTCGCGGCCTGATTACCAATGCCGCCAGCACCGGCGGGGAAACGCCCGAAACGCTCGCATCCCTCCAAATGCAGGCCGATGCAATCATCGAAACCATCAACTTCATTTCCGCAACGACCTCTTTCCAGGGACAAAAACTGCTCGACGGCTCGCTCGATTTCAATACTCACGGCCTCGATTCCAGCAAAGTTTCGCTGCTCACCATCAACCAAGCCAACTTCCAAGGACGCACCGAAAAGGACATCGCGATGCAGGTTCAAGAACCTGCCCGGCAGGCCGAACTCTATTATCCCTACGGTACGCTCAAGACTGATACGTCGTTCACCATCGGCGGAACCGGCGGATACACATCTTTTTCATTCGATCGGGAAGCCACGGTTCAGGACATTGCCGACGCCATCAACCTCATCAGCGACTCAACGGGCGTCGGCGCGACCGTTTTTGCAAAGTCCAATCCCGGCAGCATCGTGTTGACTTCTTACGGCAAAAATAACGACGTTCTCGTTACCGCCAGCGAACCCGGTACGGCTGCGGGCAACTTCGTCTTCCGTTACACCGCACCGCGCGAAGGAAACGACGAACTGCGGCTCAACGTTGCCGAGGGCGACGGAAACAATCCCACCATCGTCGAAGTCGTCTTGCAAACGCAGCCCGGCGGGGATGTTTTGACCACGGCGGAGCAAGTTGTTACGCTGCTCAATACTTCGCCGCTCCTTAAAAATCTTGACGGAACAGGCCGTGTTACCGCATCGTTGCCCAGCGGAACGACCGGACTCGGCACGGTAACGCCCTTTGCCGAAATTGGATACTACGGCTGCATCAACGAGAACAATCTGTTGCAATTTCTCGCCCCGGCAGGGTCGCCGGCAATTAAGTTTTCAAGCACGCCCGGCACGCCGCTCTCCGTCGATGATACCACCTATCCGGCAGTCTATACCCACGCCGTTGCCCAAGTCCAAGGTTTTGAGCCGGGAACATCCTTCACGCTGCGTTCCTTGATGCAGGGGCCCGAAGGCGATGACGTTAAAATCATTTTCCGCGATGCGCCCGACGAATTCGCCGAATTTGATCCCGTCAGCCGGTCGGTCATCTTTTCCATCGACTTCACGGGCCGAGCGGATGATCCCGACCGACCGGATTTTTCGATGGAAGACCTTCGGCAACTCGTTGCGGACAGTCCCGAGGTCAATAGCCGATTCTCGCTCGTTCCGCACGCTTCGTATCCGATGGATGACCCGCCGCGATTTAGCAGCGATGCCTACCTCGGGATTGATGCGCAACTCGGACAAACTTCCGGCGGTACTGTATCGCCGGGATACCTTGTCGTCCATCTGGAAACCGATGAGAATGGACACATCAAAACGACGGCCAATGACCTCGTCAAGTTTTTCAATGCTCCGGCAACCGAAGAGTCGATGGCGGTGCTCGAACGCTGGGGAATCAGCGTTGCGAACATTGACCCAAGCAATATCAACTTGACGGCCTGCACCATCGGGCAAGCCGGTTTCGGGACGGGATTGCTGTCGCCGACGTTTGATTTGTCGCAACCTTGTCCGCCCGATGGCCATCCCGACGTTCACTTTACGAGTCACGGCAACGATGTCCGCGAAGGTTTTGCGACGGCGACCATTTCATCCAACGGCGGGCATAATGCGGATTGGACGATTACGGCCAAGCATGCCGGGGCGGCGTACAATAATGTTTCGGTGCGGGTTCTGACGGACGCGACGGGCCCTGCCGCCGTGTATGACCCGATCCTCAAACAGTTGACGGTGATGATTAGTCCAACCGAGCCCTCAACGGCGGAGGAAATCGTTGCTCTCATCAACAGCGATCCGGCACTGAATACATTGTTTGCCGCTTCGTTGCCTGCTCATTCCGACGGGCAAGGAACGATTACATCGAGCGACCGGGCGGTGCTTTCCGGTGGAATCTTGCCGATTGATGCCAGGGCGTATGGCTCCATCGTTGCGTCAGGCGGCGTGCATTCGACGTTTAATGTCCAATCCAATCGGGCGGATGCACAGTTCAACAACACGGAAATCCTCGTCGTAACGGACTTTTCCGGCCCTCGGATTTCGTACAATGCGCAATCAAAACAGTTGACGATTGGCATTGATCCGGGCAATCCGCCGACGGCGGAGCAAATTGTCGATTTAATCAATTCGACGCCGGACATCAGCGATATGTTTTCGGCATCGTTGCCGCCGTTTGTGGAGGGAACATCCGTTGTTCCCAACGGCAGCGGATTGGTGCAAATCGGCGATTTCGGGCTCTTGCAGGTCAACTCGGTTGGTGCGACGATGGGTGCCCCGATGATTGGAGCAACCGACAATGTCAGTTTGGGTATTGTCTTCCATTCGGTCGGCTACGGCAGCAAGGAATTTGTGGACCTATGGACAACGCATGGCGAATTGCCTGTCGTTGACCGATATGGGGTGCTGACGGAAAAGACATTTGGCGTGGACATTGTCGCGGAAATCAATGGCCGGGCGGCGATTGGAGAGGGCCGAACGGCGAAATCGGCAACAACGGATTTGGACATCGAAATCACGACGGATCCGTCGGTTTTGGCGGGCGATGTCTTTGGATTTCGGATTTCCGGCGGCGGAACCTTGATGCAATTAGGTCCGCAGGCCACTTGGACGCAGCAGATACGGATTGGCATTCAGAGTTCGCATTCGACGGCATTGGGTGGGGAAAGCGGGACGTTATCGCAACTGAAGACGGACGGCGAGTACAGTTTATTGAACAATCCTCATCGGGCATTTCGGATTCTTGAGGAGGCGCAGGTGCAGGTAACGGCAATGCGTGGCCGTTTGGGAGCGATTCAGCGTTCGCAGATAGAGCGGAATATGGACAATTTACGGGATGCGATCACGATAGAGACAGATGCACGGAGTAAGATCGCGGATGCGGATTTCGCGATGGAATCCTCGAATTTGACGCGTCAGCAGTTATTATTTCAATCATCGGTATCGGTTTTACAGCAATCGAGTCAAACGCGTCAGATGTTGTTGTCGCTGTTGCAGTCGTGATAGGGCGAAACCGCAATTTTCATCCTCTCCTTGTTGACTTTGCCGTCCGTCTATGGTACCATGGGGGCGTCAATCATTTCCAATTATAAAAGGAGACTAAACCATGAGAACTGTTCGCAATAAAATGTTAAACTGGGGGGGGGGGGCAAAATAGGAAAACACGAAACGCCCGCTTACGCGTCCCATTCCGTGCGAAAACGAGGTTTCACGCTCGTCGAACTCCTCGTCGTCATTGCCATCATCGGCATGCTCGTCGCACTCCTCTTGCCCGCCGTGCAGGCCGCTCGCGAAGCCGCCCGGAGAATGCAGTGTACCAACCATATGAAGCAGATGGGCCTTGCGGTACACAACTTTAGCAACACTTACAACGACGGGCTTGTGCCCGTGATTATCGCACCAGCCCGAGCAAGCATTTTCCCCTTACTTTGGCCTTTTCTCGAACAAAGTGCCACATACGAACTCCTTGCAGACGGCAAAACCGATGAGGCCCCGCATCCCCGGACCGACATTCTGAAAGAACTCATCACGCCCGGCAACAACGATGCGCTGATGGGTAATCCTGCCGAGTTTATTTGGTATGATTCGCTTACCGATGCGGAAAAAGATGCCCTCGGAGGGGTGCCGGTTAAAAAATGTCCCACCCGTCGCGGGGGAGTTGCACGCACACGAGCGGGCAGTGGTGACCCGGATTCGCGGGAATCTTACTTTCCCGGCCCGCTCAGTGATTACATTACCCTCGTGGTCGGCGGGCAAATGCGAAACCCGGATGGTGTAACGGCATTTTACTGGGCAGGGCTTGGTACTACCTCAACTAGACGCATAGAGCACTATGGCCCGTTTAGGATGGCAACCAGCGATTATGACAATACTCGCAGGGGGAGTGCTCCGGTCATTACGACTTGGAGCCCCCGGGATACCATGGCCTACTGGCGAGATGGATCGAGTAATCAACTCATTTTTGGAGAAAAAGCACTCGGAACCGATGATGGAGGTCATGGGATCAATTCATGCTGGGTATTCGGCGGCGGTCAGTCACGAGCCGATTGTGGTTTTTTGACGGCCCACGACTCTGCGACTGGTAATTCGATGGGAACTCAGTTTGCCCGAGGTTGGATTGTGGGTGCCAATAACCGATGGTTTGATGACGGTGCTGCGTGGTCTCAGGGGCCGCTTGCACGCCCCAGGACTGGCACCGCCGATATGTTCACCCGCATTGGAAGTTGGCATCCCGGAGTCACCAATTTTGTAATAGGAGATGGTTCTGTGAGGGCCTTCCCTGTAACGACCTCCTCGCGGGTGGTTACGCAACTTATCCACGTGTCCGATGGTACAGGTACGGCAATGCCGTAGTGTCCGGTAACATTAGAACGTATTTATTTTTGCTTTGGACAAAAAATCGTCATCCCGGCGCACGCCGGAATGACGGCTTGCGGCCAAAATAAAAATGGATCCGCCCTAGCAGGGCGGAATATACAAACACTTTACAATCATAAAATCATGAAAAAATTATACCTATTAGCAATACTGCTGACCTCGCTGATGATCGTCGGCTGCGGCGGTGGTACAAAAGTGACGGGAACGGTCAAGTATTCGGATGGAACTCCCTTTACGGAGGGCGACATCGTATTTGACAATGAGGCCACCAATGTGATTGGCTATATGGACTCACAGGGCCATTTTGCACTTTTCCAGGCGAAGCCTGGCGACCGCGTGCCGCCGGGGACGTATCGCGGAACGATTGTACCCAGAATAGGGGTTGTCGTTCCACGCAAGTACACTTCGACGGCGACGTCCGGCTTGGAAATCGTCGTGGAGCCGGGCAAGCCGCTCCATTTAGATATTGTGATGGAGGATGACCCGCCGGGCACCCCTCCATTATCGGGAATGCTGCTGGAGTTGTGATGGTTTTCCAAAACCGCTAACATTCCCGGCATTTTGCGTCTCGCAGGGCGAGGCGCAAAATGTTTCCGGTGCTCACGCCACGGACTCCACAGACGCTTCGCGCTCGATAAGCCTCGCCGCCGTCTTGCGACCAAATGTCCAAAACAGTGCCGGCCGTACAAAAAACTCCACCAACGTCGATGCGATCAATCCGCCAACAATCACCGTCGCGATCGGATACAATATCTCCCGACCCGGCATGTCCGGTGCCAACGTTATCGGAATCAACGAAAATATCGTCGTCATCACCGTCATCAAAACCGGTGCTGCTCGATTGCGGCCCGCCCGAACGATCATCTCCTTCGTAAAGGCCTCGCCCTCATTCTTCACCAAGTAAAAATAATGATCAATAATCAAAATTCCATTGCGAGTTACGATGCCGCAGAGCGAAATCATTCCAATCAGTCCCAAAATCGACCGATCCTGGCCCGTGATGACTATCGCCGCCACCGCACCGACCAACGCCAACGGCACCGCTAACATCACTTGGAGCGTAATGTTGACTGAACCAAATTGCCGATAAAGCACCAGAAAAATACATGCGAGCGATACCATACTCAACAATACCAATCGGCGAGTCGATTCCTGTTCGCTCTGAAACAGTCCCGTAATTTCGAGATACACACCGCCAGCCGTCAGTTCATCCATATACGGCTCCAACACGCGGTCTATATCGTTTTTCACATCGACGGAGCCTCGCGTCTGCGGATTCATCTGAATCGTAATTTGCGTTTGTCCCGCCTCGTGGTCAATCCGGCTCGGGCCGCTGGCATGAGCATCAATTTCCGCCACCGCAGAGAGCGGAATCAGTTGGCCCGTCGGCGTTTGAATCGGCATTTGAGCGAGTGCCTCCAAGTTTTCCCGATAGTTATCCGAAGCACGAAGCACCACATCAATCGTCCGCTTGCCCTCCAAAATTTGCGTCGTAACAATCCCTTGCATTGCCGTTTCGATGGTCGCATTGACCTCTTCGGGAACGAGCCCGTAAATTGCCAGTTCGTCCCGTTTGAGATTGAACCGAATTTGCGGAATATCCATTTGAATCGGGTCAATACGCGGATTGCCGATGTCAGGAATGTCGGAAATCAGTTGCTGAATCAGTGCCGCTGGACGGCGTAACTGCATCGGGTCTTCCGCACGGATTTTAATCGTGATTTTCGACCGCGTGCCCGTCTGTAAATGTGCAATCAGGTGTTGCAGCGGTTGATCGTAATACGCAACGGCACCCGACAGGTTTTCCGGGGCAATGACTTTGTCGATGTCCGCAAAAATGTCGATAATGTTTCGTCCGGATTTCAAATCAACCGTACACATCATTTCGGATAAACTGACCGGCATCACATGTTCATCGAGTTCAGCACGGCCTGTTCGGCGGACGACAGCGGTGATGCCCTCAATCTGCAAGAGTTGTTCGGCAATGCGTGAACTGAATGCTTCACTGGTTTTGAGCGAAGTGCCGGGAGTCAGGGCAACATTGACTTGCGGCGCTCCTTCATTGAACGGCGGCATAAAATCCCGTTGCAATGACATAAATGCAAAGACGGCAACAATCAAAGCGGCAGCGGCACAGGTCAGCACCGTCTTGGGAAATGTCAAACCAACTCGGATCGCCTTTTCCGCACTCCATTTTACCAATTTCATGGCCGGCGTTTCTTTATCCCGGTGCCGTTCGGCTTTCTTCGGCAACAGAAGATATGCCAATACCGGAGTCAGCGTCAATGAAACTGTAAGCGAGGCAAGAAGCGACACGACGTAGGCGATGCCCAGCGGCGTGAACATTTTGCCTTCCATGCCTTCGAGGAAAAAGATGGGAAAAACCACGACGGTCGTCGTAAACAATGCACTCGCATTGGCATTGCAAACTTCTTTGGCGGCACGAAAAATGATGGTACTTTCGGGCAAACGTTCCTCCAAGGCTTTCCGAAAATTTTCTCGCAATCGCCGATAGATGTTTTCGATATTGACAATCGCACTATCGACGAGTTCGCCGACGGCAAGCACCAATCCGCCGAGCGTCATCGTGTTAATCGAAAATCCAAACCAGGCAAAAACCAAGCACGTCGTGAAAATGGAAAGCGGAATCGCAATGACCGTAATGAGTGTCGTGCGGACATCCATCAGAAACAAAAAAAGCGTGAACATGACGAGGAAAGCACCCAAATACAATGCTTCTTCGACATTCGCCACGGCCAAATCAATAAACGTCCTCTGCTGATAGAGCGGAGCAATGCGGACGTTGGGATATTCTGCGTTGATTGACTGCTGAATTTCTTCGCCAATGCGTAAAATTCGTTCAGTAATTTCCCGGGTATCGCTGCCGACTTGTTTTTCGACGATGAGCACCACGCCGGGCCGACTGATGGTCGTTCCGTCGGGATTTTTGATATAGACACCGCTTGACCCGACTTTCGGAGCAGCGGCGGCGGTGATGTCGGCAACCTGATGCAACAGAATCGGCGGTGTGGAATCGCCTTTGACGACAAGGTTTTTCAGTTCGTCGAGTTCTTCGATGCGGCCAATGGATCGCACCAAAATTTCCTGCGGCCCTTGGTCGGTCAGAAAGCCGCCGGTAACATTCCGGTTGCTCCCTTCGAGGGCTGCTTGCATATCATCGAAGGTTACGCTATGCCGAAACATGTCATCAATCCGAGCAAGCACTTGATATTGTTTGAGGTCCCCGCCGATGACGAGAACTTCCGAAACACCGCCGGAACCGAGAATCCGTCTGCGTACTGTCCAGTCGGCAAGCGAGCGGATTTCCATCGGGGAGAGTTCGTTTTTTTCATCCCAAATGGTCAGATACATAATTTGCCCCATCATGGAGCCCATCGGAGCGATGCGGGGAACGATATTGGGCGGCAACTGATCGACGGCAAGACGCAGACGTTCATCAACAATTTGTCGGCACCGGATTGCGTCCATATTCCAATCGAATTCGGCAGTGATGACTACGAGACCGGCGGTCGTGCTACTTCGCAGGGCGGTTACGCCTGTTGCTCCGTTGAGATAGGTTTCGATGGGAGTAGTAACGATGGCGACGATTTCTTCGGGAGCCATACCGGGACATTCGACCATGACGACGACGCGTGGCCGGTTCAAATCCGGCAGCACATCGACGGGCAGTTGCGTTGCCTGATAGGCTCCGACGAGCATCAGAATAGCGGCAAGGGCGAGGACGAGGACTCGGTTGTTAAGCGAAAGGCGAATGATGGTGGTGAGCATGGGGAGCAGGCTGTAGGCTACAGACTGTAGACTGTAGGTTTTGGGGTATAGGGTTATTGGATGTGGGCAATGGTCATAGGCGTTAGACGATAGACTCCGAACAACGAACCCTATAGCCTAAAGCCTAATGCCTAGCACGCAGTGAATTTATCAGTCCATTGAGGACTTTGGCGGTTTCTACACATTTCGTTTCAATCTGTTCGGCAATTTCTTTGTTGAGATAATTGAGCCGTTTTGCAAGGGAAATTTGGTATTCCAGTTCACGTACACTTCCGAAAGCGATGTCGAGAAACCGCAAGTAATCGGCTTGAGTACGCCGGGCGCAGCCCTCTACGATATTTGAAGCAACCGAAACAGCACAACGCCTCATTTGCGACGTTAATCCATAACGCTCTTCGCTGGGAAACGTCGCTGTGTGGCGGTATATCAACAATGCCATCTCGTCGGCAAGTTCAAATGCCCGTAATTTTGTGTGGTCGCGCATGGAAGTAGGCTTTAGACTGTAGGGTTTAGAATCTACAAATTATAGTGTATCGGCTATAGATTCTAAACAACGAACCCTACAGCCTAAAGCCTACAGTCTATAGCCTAATGATCATGATCCCCGCAGCCGAGCGAACCGCCAGCAGCAAGTGCACGCTGATTTGCCGAATCCAATGCCGCAAGTATAAAACTCGCTCCTCGCACCGCAACTTGCGAACCAGGCAACAACGCCCCATCATTCGCAATCACAACGACATCCTTCGTGCGGTGAATCACATGCACCGGCGTTTTACGCCAAACCTTTTTTTCCTCCTCGTTGCCAACCCATTCAAAGACAATCATCTCGTTAATGTCCTTCGCTACAGCATCAACCGGAAGGACAATACAATTCGGCAACGGCTCGACCTCAACATACAATTCGCAACGCTGTCCCGGCTTGAAATGCCATTGAATATAACGACGCAAATTGCTTTCGCCATTGACCGCATAATCAGTAAACCGATTCCGCAAGTCAACATAACAGAAAAGCGTACCGCTTGCCGTATCAATCTTGTTGTCAATAGAACGCAAACGCAATCCCTCGACAATTTCGCGGTTTCCGTTACCCTCAAACGCTGCCGTTACACGACTGCCCGAAGTTAACGCTTCAACGAGCATCCGCTCGTTGACCGCAAAGACTTTTCCCTTGACCGCAAGTTTACAGTAGTCGGTCAGCAGACCAAGCGCATCGCCGACAGCGATGTTTTGCCCTACGGAAACAAACAGTTCATCAATCGTAAAGTAGTGTTCCTCATCATTCGCATGGGCTTGAGAGGCAACATTATCTTTGTTCTTAAACGGCGGTGCATAGACCGTGATGTTACGGATAATCGTGTTGTTCTTTTTCAGCGACTCCGCAATGTCCGTTTCGCTCAAACCTTGAAGGAGTAGCATATTTTCTTGGATTTCGATTTCCGAATCGATTTGGAATTTTTCGTATTCCAATTCACGGCGTTGCCGAGGAACGAAAAGCGGGTCAAGTCCAGCCCTTTCCAGTTCGGCAGCGTTGATATTCCGTTTTTGGAGTAGCAGCAAGAATTCCGTTTGGGTTTTCACCGATTCTTGTTGGTTAAGTAGAATATCGAAGAGCGGTTCTTCCGGCCCGACGGCAACGCCAGCTTCGTGATAGATCCGCGTAACGACTCCCGAAACCGGCGACGGGACCGTGAGTTGCGAAAAGCCGGGACGCTCGACGACAATGGCGGGAAAGGAAAACGATTTGTAAAAATCCGTAACTTCAACTGTTGCAATGGCGGAGTCATCGAGTCCGATGTTTCTCGCGGCGGTCGGCGTGATCGCAATTTCGGTCATTTCGCCGTGATGGTCATGGTCATGATCGCAATCATCATCGTGATCATGATCGCAGCCATCGTGATGATGATGTAGAAAGCGTTCGAGTGCGGTGCCTTGGGTCATGTAGACGGCACCGACGGCCAGCGTGCCGAGCAGTATGCAGGCAAGGATGGTATGGAATGGTTTTAGGGCTGTTGTTTTCATTGTATTGTGGGGGGTAGGAGGTTGATGGGAGGTGCAAATTTATGCAGGCACCGATTGAGGCAGGTCGTCAACCGCCGGGCGGCGACGTACGGCAATCTACACTATTGAACTCAAGCCAATCAAGAAATCAATTTAACAATACCCCATAAAGCAGGTGCAATCGCACAGAATGTGCAGAGGCAAGAAACGCCGAATCATCGCAAAAATCCGCATTGGACTGGACTGGTATTTCACCGGGAACAGTGAAGCCGCAATCGGCAAGGGAAAATTCCAGCGACTTAACGAATTCATTGGAAATACATTGTACGGTGATGGCGGGCAGGTCGTTTCCGTTGCAGAGTAGTCTTCCGCCGTCAAAATCGCCCAGGCAGCATGTTGCTGCGTGAACTGTCGGCATCGGCGGAAGAGTAGAATGTTCGCAATCATGTCCGACGTGATGTGTATCATCGTTTGCCAAACAGGGCGCACAGAGCAAGTGTCCGTCGGCCAAAGCGTACAAGGCCGCCAGAAGGATTACAAAACACCGAATGAATGCGGGATAGCGATCCATTGTGAGCAAGTTTAACTAATTTGAGCGTTTCCGTCAAGGTGAATTGTTATTTCCGGCGTGTGCCGGAAGGACTGCTGGACATTTCGTCTGCGTTTTTGGTATAACTAATGCCATAATGCAGTACATTCAACTCCAAATCACCTTTCCCACTGTGGAATCGGCACGCGATATGGCAACGAAATTGGTGCAGGAAAAACTTGTTGCCTGCGCTCAACTTTGCGGTACGGTTCAAAGCATTTATACCTGGAAGGGCGTTTGCGAAACAAGCACGGAGACATTGCTCTTGGCAAAAACAGCACTGCCTTTGTTTGAACGTGTCGAATCGACCATCCGCAACGGGCATCCCTACGAATGTCCGCAAATTGTCGCCCTGCCAATCATTGCTGCTAATGCGGATTATCTGGAATGGCTAGAGGAACAAATTTCGCTGGAGACAGAATTGCACGAACCAGAGGCGTGAACCCTCCGCCCTTGCGGTTTGGAGTCGAACGCTTAACTTGTCGGTTTTTTACGGTATAATTTTCGGAACATACTCGAGACGACGTAGATGATTCGCCAATTCCTCCTCATTCCGCTGCTCTGCTGCTTCATTGCAGGCTCAACAATCCACGCACAGGGACTCAACCTTGCCGGTCTCGATGAGCCTGCTCCGATTGCAGTACAAGCCGAACCCGTACCCGTACCCGACGCAATACTTGAACAAGGAATGCAGGAATCGCCCAGCCCCGTAAGGCCTAAAATGACGCTTTGGGCTCTCATTCAACACAGCGGCATCATCGGGTACATCATCATTTTGCTATCCCTGATTGCCGTCGCGTTGATGATTGAATATGCCTTGTCCATTCGGCGGACGATTTTGATGCCGCCGAACTTTGCCGATGATGTGCTAAAATTACTCACGCAGGGCCAGCCCAATGCCGCCTTGCAAAAATGTCAAAACGATCCCAGTGCTCTCGCTCAAGTGTTGCATGCCGGGATGACGCAGTACGAATTCGGTTGGGACGCCGTCGAACGTTCGGCTGAAGAAGCAACGGCTGAGCAGGCGTCCCGACTGTACCGCAAGGTTGAGTATCTGAATATGATAGGCAACATTGCTCCGATGTTGGGTCTGCTCGGGACGGTCGTCGGGATGGTGATTGCTTTTCAGGAGATGGCGGAGGCCGAAGGATATGGCCGGGCGGCAGACCTCGCACGGGGAATTTATTTGGCATTGATTACGACGATACAGGGCTTGCTCGTCGCGATTCCTTGTTTGGCGGCGCATTCACTCTTTAGCAATCGAATTGCGACTTTAATTGGGGAGACGACCTTCGTTGCCGAACAAGTTTTGCAGCCGATTAAGAAAAACCTATTGCGGAAACGGAATTAGCGGGTCGGGCGCGATGAACGAAGTATCGCTTTTTTCTCTTCGGTGTCGGCAACGTCGTACGGAGTACTGCCGAAATTGTTTTTGGCATCGACATCTGCACGCCGTGAAAGAAGATAACGTAATGCCGCAACATTTGGATTGAAATGAGCCGCAAGGTGTAGCGGAGTGTTGCCGGCATTATTCGGTGCGTTGATGTGTGCTCCTCGTGAAATCAAAATCTGCAAAATTTCTGCGCCTCTGAACTGAGCCGCAACGTGCAACGGCATGTTGCCAACATTATTTGTCGCGTTGATACTCGCACGCCGCGACGCAAGATGCCGTGATACTTCTATGTTGGGATTGAACTGAACTGCAATGTGCAACGGCGTGTTGCCGTCATTATCTTTTGCATTGACTTCTACGCGTTGCTCAATAAGATATTGCAACACCGCGACATTGCGGTTGTTATGAGCCGCCGCATGCAAAGGAGTGTAGCCGGCAGCGTTTCGTGCGCCGAGATTCGCACCTTGAGCGACAAGATATTGCAATACTTCAACATCAGAATTGAATCCGGCGGCATGGTGCAACGGCACAGCATTAAAACGGTCTGTCGCATTGACATCTACGCCGGCTTCAATGAAAAACGTAACATCCAATACGGTCCCCTGCCGTGCCGCTTCGAAAATATCCGTGATATGGCCGGGCGGATGATAACCATTGTCTTCGTCTTGCCCATTTTTCCCGTTGTCGTTACCATTCCCATTGCCGTTGTCGTTACCATTTGAGGGCGGGGGCGTCGACAATTCAAATGAAAACCGTTTTTGCCCTTTGGATTCAAGGATAATCGGCGCAAGTCCCGACGTCTCTGGAGTTCCGTACTTTTTCGGGATCAACTCTTCTGCAAATGTCACGTCGTACTCTCCCGCCTTTGCTCCATCTGTCATCTGTCCCTCGAAATAGGTGCGTACCACAAACCTTCCGTTGGAATCGGTCGTTCCGCTGGCCGTTCTTCCATTTTCGCAACGGGGCAGTAGGATAACTCTGGCACCTTCAACCGGCAACCCATCGAGCGTAAGCGTCCCGACAATGTGTAGCATTCCGTGCGGATTTCCCTGCCAGTAAGCGAATAGGCTAAAAAAAGCCAAAATGCAAAGAAGGACGGAAACACCGCTGATGATTTTAAGTTTGTGCTGCGAAAAGTTCGCTCGCAGCCACGTACTGCCTTGATTAAATGAACCCGCAAATTGAGATAAAAACTCGCTGCCGGTTGCGTTCTCTCTTGGCCGGGCAATGGATACAAGCTCCCGGGCAATCAGAACAATCGGCTCGCCTTCAATATCGTCTTCGTTATCGAAAGCAAGGTCTTCATCGTGATCGTCCGCACGGTCATTCAGGTCGGGCGGGGCGAGATTGAATGTCCCAACCTGTTCCTCTTCCCGATTTTCGACAACGGGCACGACAAAAGGGGTCGCTGCTGCGTCAGGAGCCTGTGTCGTCGACGGAAAGCGAAAGCCGGACGCTTTTTTCGCAAGACAAGATTGTCCTTGTGCATTTTCAATCCGCGTTTCCGGCGTAATAACGCCTTGTGCGGCAAGTTCCCGAAATTGCCGGTTCGTAAAGGGGCCAAATTTTTCGCCGACGGCATCGTAATAAAACCAAGTCGTTTTTTGCACGGCCGGGCCCGCCGGCGTTGAAGGATGAAACTTCAAGCCCTGCACTTTGCGAGCAAAGACGGATTTACCCTCCTGGTTTTCGACTAACGTCTCCGGCGTGATCAGGCCTTGTTTGGCAAGATGTTTGAACTCTCTGTTGGTGAAGGGGCCGAGTTTTTCGCCGATTGCATCGTAATAAAACCAGCCGGTCTTTTGCGGAGGCTCGATCTTGTTGCCTTCGGGTTTCTCATTGCCGAAAACGATGCCTTCGAGCGAATCGGCAAAGACTTTCACGCCAGCAACTGTTACCACAGTATCCGGCAAGACTTCGCCCGTCCGTGCCAGCCCAAACAGTTGACTTTTCGTGAGCGAAACGGACTTCGATTTGAGCCGTATTTCGAATACGATTTCGTCCCCGGGCGCAATTCCTCGCTCTTCTTTGGGGGCGTCATCCGCAACGTTGAAGTCGTTTTGCATAATACGTTTGTTTCTCCTGGATCATTGCCGTAATGTTTGCATCACAACGACGGAATCGTTACTGTGCTGTTGATCGCACCCATTTCCGCCCAAATGCCAGCGAGTCTTTGTATGTCGTCGCAGTTCCCCCGCTGATATGCTTTCCGATAAGGCCTTCGCTGAAAGCAACGCTATTGCTTGTGCCGCTCGTTACTGCACCAATACTGGCAACAAAATCATAAGTCCGTACCCAACTTCGCGGCATGTTAAATTGAGATACGTGGAGAGAGCAGTCCGCATTGTTATTTCCCGTGGTAACGATTCCCGCATCTTGGGGCAGAAACAGATAGTTCTCTGTATCGTTTCCAGACAGGTCGCCGCGACATGCCCGATAGTTCGAAACGGCCAAGTACCAAAATCGCGGGGCAGACAAGCGTCGGTCATTAAACATCGTACGTCCATCTATATCCGAAGGGCAAAGCAAGATGGACAGCCGATGATTGCCTTCCGAGCGACCAAGAATCGACCGGCTTTCCAGATATTCTGCATTACCTGCGTCATAGGGCACATAGTCCGTCCGTTCAATTAGCGAATCATAGAGAGCCTGTTGTTCCATAAAGGGGAGCAACAAGGGAAACATACCACTGCGTCGGACATTAAGCGATGCGGCGATGGGGTCGAACGCGGATGCCGGAAACCTTTGATAAACACCATGAAAAAGGTGGACGGCCGGTACGAGTTGCCGCAAATTGTTGCTACATTGCATTCGTCGAGCGGTTTCTCGGGCCGCTTGGACAGCCGGCAGTAAAAGGGCAATGAGCATACCGATGATTGCGATCACGACAAGGAGTTCGATGAGCGTGAAGGCGTGCTGTCGTTGCCGTCTTATTTGGGTTTCGGCAGCAAAAATGACAGAGTTTTGCATAGTTGCGCAGATGGTACTTTTTGCCCCCTTTTAGGCGGCGTGCATGATAAGGGACACATTGTAAGGGACAACAGGGAGCGAGTCAAGAGCATAATCTCGCGTCATGATCGCGAGCGGAAGCCGTCAAAATCGCTATTCCGGCTTGCTTCGGATAACGGCTTCCGAACAAGTCTATTCCCCGCATCTTGACAAGCCCGACGCGAACAACTATATTGACCGCATGACTAAAAACCTCAAAATCGCAGTGATCGGCGGAGATGGCACCGGACCCGAAGTCGCCAACGAAGCCGTTAAAGTCCTTAAAGCCGTCGGAAAAATCGAAAATATCAATCTGCAATTCGATGACTTCGATATAAACGGAAATCGTTACCTTAAAACCGGAACCATCATTACCAACGAAGAAATTGCAGCGCTCCGGCAATACAGTTCCATTCTGCTCGGTGCCATCGGCCATCCCGACGTGGAACCCGGTATCTTGGAACGTGCAATCCTGCTCCGGCTTCGCTTTGAATTCGATCAATACATCAACCTCCGGCCCGTAAAATTGTTGCCCGGCGTGGATACGCCCCTCAAAGACAAAGGCCCAGAAGACATTGATTTCGTCGTCGTTCGGGAAAATACCGAAGACCTTTACACCGGCACCGGCGGATTCCTGAAAAAAGATACGCCCGACGAAGTTGCCACACAAACTGCCGTCTATACCCGAAAGGGAACGGAACGCTGCATCCGTTGGGCCTTCGAATACACGCGAAAACGCAACAATCCCAAAGGTAAAATGCTGACGTTTGTCGGAAAAACGAACGTGTTGACATACGGACATGACCTTTGGCAGCGGACGATGCTGGAAGTCGGCAAGGAGTATCCCGACGTGAAGACGGACTACAATAATGTTGATGCGTGCTGTATGTGGATGGTTAAAAATCCAGAATACTATGACGTGATTGTTACGACGAACATGTTTGGCGACATCATCACGGATTTAGCGGGAATGATTCAGGGCGGGATGGGCGTTGCGGCGGGCGGCAACATCAATCCTGAGCAGGGCGGTTGCAGTATGTATGAGCCGATGGGCGGCAGCGCGCCGAAGTATACGGGCAAGAATGTGATCAATCCGATTGCGGCGATCAATGCGGCTGCAATGCTTTTGGAGCAGGAGGGATTTGCATCGGCTGCCGAGCGAATTATGAAGGCGGTCGCGTTCGTTACGGGCAACCGGATGAAGAGCCAGGCCGCTGGCAAAATGGGTTATGGAACCGCCGAAGTCGGCGATTTGGTCTGCGAAAATTTGTAAGACTTGCTCGGAAACCCTCGCAATCGGCACTCCGGCATTAGCGAGTATTTCAGATTATTCTGGACAAAAAAGCCGTCATCCCGGCGCAGACCGGGATCCAGACATTGCGTGCGATGTTGGTTCCTCTGGGTTCCGGCTTTCGCCGGAATGACGGAAACGCGTCCAGAGCAATTTGAAATACGCATTAGTCGGAACCCAGCGGGACGGCGACTTACCGAAACAGATCTTCAAATTCGTTGCCGATTGAAATGTCGGAAGAAGTCGATGATTCCGCTGAAACCTGCACTCGCTCTTCAGGCAACCAACGGACTAATTGATACTTCACATCACGTTGCATCTCCGAACCATGCAGGACAGAAAGATGCAACACGTACAGGCCAGTTTGGGGAGCGGGATAAATCTCAACTTGGATTTGCCAGTCTGGCAACCGTTCGATGGCTTTTCCCTCATCGGCTTGAATCGGTGCGGACTGTGCAAGCAGTTCGTTGAGCAGTGCCTGGCACGCATTTTGTGCTTCGGCCAATTCCTTCGCCGTGTTCATCGTTTGCAAAGCGGACCGCGTCGTTTGAAAGACAGCCATCAGTCCAATAAACAATACGGCCACGGCCAGGAGCACTTCCAGCAACGTGAAGCCGGTTTTTCGATGGAATTCCAGTTTTTGGGGCATAGTGTTTTGCTTTGGCACGAACGATCATTAGACATGTTCGGAAACCCTCAAAATCGTCATTCCGGCGAAAGCCGGAATCCAGCGGAATCAGCATCACTCGCAATGTCTGGTTTCCGGTCTGCGCCGGAATGACGGTTTCCGAACGATTATTGTATCAGAGAGCCGGTCGGGTGTGTTCCAATCCCAAACTTTAACTCGCACACCGTCTTAATACGCTTCGAAAAAGCGATTGTCCGTCCCGCCGCTGCCGACCTTAAAACTTACCGGACGAAAGCACTTTGGGCAACGCCCTTCATAGCCGGTGCCCTCCTTATTGATGTAAATGCGAACATAAATGTTGCAGCAGTTGAATCGGACACCGACAAATTTCCGCTTTTCTCTTTGCTCCGGCGGATTTTGTTCTTTCTGCGGCAATGGATTTTTGGAACTGTCAGGCATAGCGTTTTTCATACTGTTCAAAGCCTCAAAGTCGGGATCGCAATGGCCATTATATTGTATATTGTTCGGCGTTCCTTCCCAACAGCATCCGCATAATCAGTTCGTCAAACGGAACTGCCGTCGATGACACAATACAATTCAACGCATTATCAATGCCGTAACGCCTGATGTCGTCGAGAAATGATGCAAACTTCCGTTTGTATCGGCGAAGCATATCTTCGCTGATCGTAACATCGAATGTTCCGCCGGTTTCGACATCGTGCAGTTGCAAATCGCCCAACATTGCCGGTTCGGCCTCTTGGCCGTCGTGAATTTGAATGATATGCGGTTCATATTTCTGATAGCGTAATATGTCCAATCCCGCCTTAAAGCCTTTGGGATCATAAAAATCGCTCACCACAACGACCAGGCCCGTATGCTGTTTTTGGAGAACGAATTCCCGCATCGCCGCCGCCAAATCGGTTGTGCTGCCGAGCGTTTCCAGCGATTCCAAAAACCGAATGGATCGCAATATATGCTGCTTGCCCCGCATTGCCGGGAATGTTTGATACAACTTGTCGGCAAAGGCAATTAGCGAAACCCTATCGAGACCGGCAAGAGCAACGTACGCCAATGCGGCAACGACTTGTCGGGCATAGTCGAATTTGTTGGGATTGCCTGCCGACATGCTTTTGGAGCAATCGAGCAGAAAGTAGATGTTCAAGTCTTTTTCTTCTTCAAACCGCCGGATGAGTTGATTTCCGAATCGGGCATAGACATTCCAATCGAGATACCGCAGGTCGTCGCCGAAACTGTAGTTTCGATGGTCGGCAAACTCGATGCCGCTTCCCAGTTGCCGACCACGGCGATTGGCAAGCAGTTGACCTTGAAACACCCGTCGGGAGGCGAGCGAAAGGTGTTCCAGTTTTTTGAGAAATGCGGTATCGAACATGATGGTTGCATTTATTATACCTGTTCGGACGCTTTTATCCAGAACGAAATGGAATACTCGCCAACGTTTTGGAAATATCCGTTTATGGTACAATTATTTCGCATTTCCGAACCCGAAAAAAACAATGCAACTTTCCCTGGTCATTCCGCTCTACAACGAAGCAGAAAGTCTTGAACAACTCCATCGAGAAATCTGCGGCGTTGCCGAAAAAAACAATTACAACGTCGAAATCATCTTCATCGACGACGGCTCGACCGACCAAAGTTGGAACATCATCGAAAAAATCTCGGCAAACGATTCCCGAGTCCGCGGAATCCAATTCCGCCGCAACTTTGGTAAAGCAGCCGCTCTGCAAGCCGGTTTCAAAGCCGCTCAAGGCGATTTCATTCTCACACTCGATGCCGACTTGCAAGATGATCCCAAAGAGATTCCCGACTTCCTCCGACTGATGGAAACCGGCCTCGATGTTGTCAGTGGTTGGAAACAACGCCGACATGACCCTTGGCATAAAGTGTTTCCTTCCCGTGTGTTCAATGGAATGATCGGTTTTATGACCGGCGTGAAACTGCACGACCATAATTGCGGAATGAAATGCTATCGCCGGGAAGTCTTGGATGAAATCGCTTTGTACGGCGAACGGCATCGCTTCATCCCGGTCCTTGCCGCCGCTCGCGGATACAAGGTCGGCGAAAAGGTCGTCGCTCACCGTGCCCGGCAGTTTGGGCAATCCAAATACGGTTTTACTCGATTTGCAAAGGGCTTTTTGGACTTGCTGACCATTTGGTTTTTAACGCGGTATGGTCAGCGTCCGCAGCATTTTTTGGGAACGATTGGATTGACTATCATCGCATTGGGAATTGTCGGTTATTGCCTTCAAGTCATCGGGCTTATGCTGGGATTGGGAATTACGGTGGCGAATATCTTTGTAGCGTGTGTGGCAGGGTTATTCTCGCCTTACTTTCTTGTACCGATTTTGCTGGGCGTGCTTTTCATTGCATTGGGTTTCGTCGCGGAACTGTTCGTATCGAAGACGATTCAGGCGGATACGTGTTATGCGGTGCGGAAGGAGAGATAGCATAAGAAATCCGTTCCATCGCAGTACAACTTGCCAAATTCACGACGTTTGCTAGAATCTCCCTCATGCAAACGAACGACCTCCGCGAGCAATTCCTCGCTTTTTTCGAATCCAAAGGTTGCGTCCGAAAGCCGAGCGACGTGCTCGTGCCCAAATGGGATCCCTCCGTACTCTTCACGCCAGCAGGAATGAACCAATTCAAAGATCATTTTCTCGGTCGCGTGAAACTCGCCTCTCCAGATGCTCTGACCAAAGCAACCACCTGCCAAAAATGCCTGCGAACCGGCGACATCGACAATGTTGGACGCACCGCTTACCATCATACCTTCTTCGAAATGCTCGGAAATTTCAGTTTCGGAGACTATTTTAAGAAAGAAGCCATCCACTGGGCCTGGGAATTTCTGACCCACAAAAAATGGCTCGCTATTGAACCTGCAAAACTTTCCGTAACCGTCTACAAAGACGACCACGAAGCCGCAAAAATTTGGCTCGAAGAAATCGGTATTCCCGAAAAACGCTTGCAATATCTCGACGAAGACGAAAATTTTTGGCCGGCATCCGCTCCAAGTCTCGGGCCCGACGGCGTTTGCGGGCCTTGCAGCGAAATTTATCACGATACGCCCAGCGGTCCCGTCGAAATCTGGAACCTCGTCTTCACACAGTTCAACCGCGTCGGCGATCCGCCCAATAATCTGCAGCCCCTGCCCAGCAAGAACATTGATACCGGAATGGGCCTCGAACGCTGCGCTGCCGTTTTGCAGGGCGTCGATACCAATTACCATATCGACATCCTGCGTCCGCTGGTCGAGGCCGCTGGCGAAGTGCTGGGCGTAAAATATGAACCGATCACCGGGGGGCTAACACCCCCCGCTCATGCCGACAATGCCCGCCGTTTGCGTCGCATTGCCGACCATATTCGAGCGTGTGCCTTTGCGGTACACGAAAACGTCTATCCCGGCAACAAGGAGGAAAAGTACGTCATCCGCCGTTTGCTCCGCCGGGCCGTGCTCGATGGCCGGCAGATGGGGCACCGCGACACATTCCTGCATCTGCTGATCCCAAAAGTTGCGGAACTGATGAAGGAACCCTACCCGGAACTGTCCGAAACGACGCAACGGGTTGCCAAAGTGATTGAAACCGAAGAGGAGCACTTCATCAGCACGCTGGATTCCGGCCTCGATAAAATCGAACGGATTTTTAGCGAAATGCACAGAGCCGATGGCACCAGCCGGGAAGCCGACCAAGGCCGTAACCGGCAGGTTGCGGGACACGACATTTTCGACATGTACCAGACGTTCGGCTTCCCGCCGGAATTGTTCGAGACGATGGCAACGGAGCGCGGCTTCGCTTTCGATTGGGAAGGGTTTAGAAAGGAAATGGCCCACCACGGCGAAATTTCCGGCAGTGCGGAGAAGGGTGCGCTCTTCAAAGAGGATGTGCTGGCGGAAATCAAGCAAAAGCACAAGACGGAATTCGTCGGGTATGACGCGACGGAGTGTGAAGCGAAGATTATTGCAATCGTTGCCGATGGGAAACTCGTTGATTCCGTGCCGAAGGGACAAACCGTGAAAATTGTCTTGGATCGTACCTCCTTTTACGGCGAAAAAGGCGGGCAAGTCGGCGATAAGGGATGTTTACAGAGCCTGTTGCGTCAATTAAACGACAACGCGTTTGCCGTCGAACATGCCCAAATTGACGGCGATTTGGTCTTGCACGTCGGAAATTTTGGCAACGGTTCGCTTAAAGTAGGTGATACCGTTCTTGCATCAGTTTGCAATGACACACGCCAAGCGATAGCCCGAGCGCATACGGCAACGCATCTTTTGCACTATGTGTTACGCAAAACATTGGGAGAACATGCCGAACAGCAGGGATCAAAAGTGGATGCCGACATATTGCGGTTCGATTTTACCAATCACCAGGCGGTAAATCGTGAAACGTTGCAAACAATCGAAACGGAAGTCAATCAACTCATTATCCGATACGCCGAAATTGAGAGTTGCGAACAGACGGTCGAAGACGCGAGGAAAGCAGGAGCCATCATGCTCTTTGGAGAAAAGTACCCTGAAATGGTTCGAGTGATACAAGCCGGCGAGAGCAAGGAACTCTGCGGCGGTACTCACGTTGGGAACACGTCGCAAATTGGTCTTTTCAAGATTATTTCCGAGGAAAGCGTCGCGGCGGGAGTGCGGCGTATTACAGCACTCACCGGCAACAAAGCGGTCGAAAGAGTCTTAACGGATTCCCATACGCTTCAACAACTTGCGTCGTTGCTAAAAATCCCTGCGGACGAAATTTTGGCCAAAGTTGAAAATCTCAATGCGCAGGTCAAGCAGATGAAAAAACAGTTGGCCGCGTCGTCTGCGACGCGAAGCACATCGCAGGGCGGTGCGGCCAACGCGGATGCGTTGATTGCGTCTGCCGAAATCATTAACGGCATCAAATTGATCGCTTGTGAACTGTCGGATATGGATGTCAATTCGATTCGCCAGTTGATCGACCAGATTCGGCAAAAGGCGGATTCTGTTTTAATGTTATTTGCGGTAAATGCGGAGGGCAAGGTGATGCTTTTATCAGGAGCGAGTCGGGACATTACGGACAGGTATAGTGCATTGGATTTGATCCGTCGGGTTGCACCGTTGGTGGGCGGCAAGGGCGGCGGTGGGCGGCCGGACTTTGCTCAATCTGGCGGCAGCGATGCGAGCAAGTTGGCGGAAGTGTTTGCAGACGCGAAAAAGTATCTCGGATGATGCTTTCAGGCCGGACGCAAGCGATTCCTGACCAATTTGGCTGGCCTACGGCACCACGTACGGGCAAAGCAAATACACCCTCGGCGTCGTCATCTCGGATAACGTTCGATTGGGCAGCAGCATGTTCGGCACGCGGCTTTCCAACATGGATTCAAAAAACGATAACTTCGGCATATACTGAACCACTCGGTATTCCTGTTCTAGCAAATCGGCCAAATCGCCCGCCCGCTCAACCGCCTCGTCAAGAAAGCCAAGATGATCAACCAACTTGTGATGCAAAGCCTCATTTGCCGTATAAATCTGTCCCGTCGCAAGGTGATTCACCTCGTCTGGACTCAACAACGCCCGGCGGCCCTCGACGATGACGTCCTTGAATCGGCCAAAATTTTCGTCAATCAACCGCTGCCAAATGGCACGCTCTTCATCGCTCATCGGCTTCATAAAACTCCCCATCGCTTTGTGCTCGCCGCTGATAATCGGCGTTGATTCGATGCCGATTTTCTTGAAAAGTTCCGACGCATCAAACAGCGACGCAATCACGCCAATCGAGCCGGTAATCGTCGAAGGTTCCGCAAAAATTTCGTCGCCGACCATCGACACGTAGTACCCCCCGCTCGTCGCGACGGAACCCATACTGACAACGATGGGGATTTCCCGTTCGGCCTTCATTTTTTTGAGCAGATGCAGATAATAATCGCTTCCGGCCATCGTCCCGCCGGGAGATTCAACCCGCAACACAACGGCTTTAATTTTGGAATCCGCCAAAACCCGCCGGATTTGTCGGGCAATGAAGCCGTCCGAGTCACTGGTGATCACGCCCTCGATGGAGACGACGGCAATTTTGTTTTCGGCTTTGTCGTTTCCGCCGATCATTTTTTCGGTTACTTGGTTATCAAGTCTTTCGCTTGATAGATCGCCGAACACATCCGTCCCGACGGACAGGATCATCACTGTCCCGACGAGGACGCAAATGCCGACTATCCCGAGCAAAAAGAAGCAAAATAGAGCGAACATGGCACCGCACCCGCCGGATCGTGCGGGCGGAGGCGGTGTATGGGGACGCGGCGGCAGTTGCTGGGGCGGTTGAGCAGGCGGAGCACTCGGCGGCGGTGTTGCCGGACCGGGTTGAGGTGAATCGGGCGAATTGTCGGACATGGACTTCTTTTAGCAGGAAAACCTACAGGGATTATACTCCAACTTCGGCGGGGATTCACCGGGGGGGACGCCGCACCGTCTTTGTGTCATCGTCCTACGTCGGAAAAATAAACTCCGGCACGACGCGTTTCGGCACGATGCCGTGTTCGTATGCCTGTTGGAGCAATTCCTTGACCGCTTGACGGCCTACGTCGCCAAAATCAAGCGTCCAATCGTTGACGTACATTCCCACAAACTTGTCCGCATCGCTCCGCTCCAGGCCCCGACCGTATTCCAAGGCATAATCCAATGCTGACTCCCGATTCTCCAAGGCAAATTTGATACTCCGATGCAATAGGCGAACAACATCGGAAATCGTCTGTCCCGGCAAATCCCGGCGGATGGCATTCGCCCCGAGCGGCAACGGCAAACCCGTCTGTTCCGTCCACCAAACACCCAAGTCCGCGATGAGTTTCAGGCCCTCCTGCTTGTATGTCAACTGCCCTTCGTGAATAATCAGGCCTGCGTCGTATTGTCCCGACTGCACGGCCTCGGTAATCTGATCGAACGGCACCTTAATCAGTTCGACGTTGGTTCGGCCTTCTTTTGCAAGGTATAATTTCAGCACCAGGAACGCCGTCGTCAACTCGCCCGGGATGGCAATCCGCATCGGAGCGTTTTTCGGGTGCGGCGAGGCTAATTCTACTAAAATCGGCCCGTATTGGTCTCCCATACTGGCACCGCAGTTGCACAGGGCGTAGACGTCATTCAGATAAGCGTAAGCGTGAACGCTGACAGCGGTCAGTTCGAGTTCGCCGTGGAACGCTCGGCGGTTGAGGGTTTCGATGTCAACGAGTTCATGCACGAACTCGTAAGGGCCTGTATCGAGTTTGTCCTTGGCCAGGGCGTAGAACATAAAGGCGTCATCGGAATCAGGACTATGTCCGACGCGGATTGTTTGTTTTGACACGACAATAAAAGGGAAATAAAACAATGATCCCATTATTGTACCGTATTGCGGTGTTATAAGGCGAGTACGTTTGCCTCACCGCGGACTGGTTCCGCCGAAGTACACCATCAACAACACGACCAACATGCCCGCAAAAAATACCGCTGCGACATAACCCGAAAAAAATAATGTCCAAAACCATATCGGAACATGACGATACCAATCCGCAACACGAGAACCCTCCAACGGTGTCGTCGCCATCAACTGCGTTTCCTCGAGCGGCATATTGCCCTTTTTACGCTCCGCAAGAGGTCTTGCCGACTCCCGACGAACACGCATCGCCCGTTTCAAATCAATGTCATTCACCTTGGCCAAAGCCGAATCCATTCCGGCATCCTCCCCGCGCTGCGAGGATGAGCCGGTCAATGATATTAACGCTGAACCCGTCTCCGAACCAAACAAATTCACATTATCTTCCGCAACCCCAAGCACGCCCGTATCCGCATGGTCTTCCGTTTCCGATTGCTCCTCTTTTTGCTGCTGCAACAACTGCATCGAATCCGGCTTGCCGATTTTCTGAACATTGACCCGTACGCGAAACTTGCCCGTCCCCGATGAATCCGCCTCGCTAAAATCTTCCGGCTCCGCATGGCCGTTTTGTATGAGCCAATGTTCCAAATCCTGTACGACTTCCTTGGCCGATTGCTGGCGAAAATCAGGATGCTTCGCCATCATTTTTTTGCAAAGGGTAACAAGGTCGCCGGGCGCGTCGGGCCGACTGTCTAAAATGCTGGCCGGCTCGCTCTGCTGATGATCCAAAAGCCGTTTGGATACGGAACCTTCGGGAAACGGCGGATGGCCCATCAAACAGAAATACAGCACGCCGCCGAGTGCATAAATATCCGCTCGGGCATCGACTTTATGACTGTCAATCGCTTGTTCGGGGGCAAGATAATCGGCCGTACCCAAAATCGTATCTTCTTGAATATGCGTGATTCGGCCTTCGTAGACTTGCTCATCAAGCAGGGCCAAACCGAGATCGAGCACCTTCACTTCCCCCTGCGGATTGACGAGAATGTTGCTCGGTTTCACATCGCGGTGAATAACTCCGATGGCGTGTGCATGGGAAAGGGCGTCGGCGGTTTGACGCAGGATATTGACGATACGGGCAAACGGAAGTTTTTTTTCCCGATCGACAATCGCTTGCAGATTATCGCCGGGAAAGTACTCCATGATGATGTAATGCAGATCGCCTTCGTGGTCGAAATCGTAGGCTCTGATGATATTGGGATGATCCAGAGCGGCAATGGCTTGTGCTTCGCGGATAAAGCGTTCGAGATAGATTGCTTTTTCGAGTCGTTTTCGGGGCAGGACTTTGACGGCCACACGGCGTTGCATCAAAACGTGTTCGGCGAGATAGACGCTGCTCATTCCGCCGGAGCCGAGGTGTCCGAGAATTTTGTATTGCCGGAGAAAAAAGCCTTTGTATCGTCCTTTGAGGAGTTGTCGGGACTGCCAGGAGGTCAGGACATATTTTTGAACGAGTTGTTTGGCGATGAAGGCGGGATCCCCGAGTTGTTCTGGTTCGGCATTGGCTTCGATATTCGCAAGGGCTTCATCGAGTTTAGCCGGTTCGACCAACTCGCTGCGGCGTAGGATTTCGATGAAATGGGACACGGCAGGCATTGCATGATATTGTAGCGGATAGTTTTGTGCTTGATACACCCGGGCTGGTGGGGCGGATGGGCGGCACGGCTAACGCCCTAACATTCCAGCAACTTCCGAATCTCCTCGACGCTCGGCACCGTGCCGACTCGCAGTGTGTTGACAGGACTATTGCAATCTCAAAAATGAGTGGTACAGCGGGCGGATAATTAGGGCGTGTTGGCACTAATCTTGCATAGTATCGACGAAATCGTTATAGTGTGCATCATGGAATTGATATCCCAGCACATAAAAAGTATTCAACATTTGCTGTCCAAACAACGCGGCAATGTTGAAATTGACGATCTTTCGTTTTTTCAAGCCTTGCACTCCATCGCCGAAAACGGATATAAATGGCGAGCTTTGCCCGAAAAGTTTGCCAACTGGAACAGTATTTACTGTCGTTTTCGCTACTGGATTGATCGCTGCATCTTCGACCGCATCGAAAAATATCTCAAGTCGCAAGCCGCTAATGTCAAAGGGATTAAGGCTCTTTCATTAGATAGCACTTACATCAAAGTTCATCCTGATAGTACAGGTGCGCCCAAAAAAGGGCCGCAAAGTATCGGCAAAAGTAGAGGCGGTTTAACGACCAAAATACACTCGATCGTTACCGATGAAAGTAGCCGATTATATATATCTTGCTGTTTGTATCAGTAGCAGAAGATATTGAAGTAGAATTATTGATAGTAGAAGTAGCGAAGGGCAAATCATTGATAATGGACAAGGCTTATGAGGGTGATGAGTGTCGTGCGACGGCGAAAAAGTGTGGCATGATTCCGGTGGTTCCTCCAAAGAGCCGCCGCAAGGAGCCGTGAAAGTATGATGAGGAGCTGTATAAGGGCAGGAATGTTGTGGAGCGTAACTTCCTCAATATCAAGCAGTTCTGTCGGGTGTTTACGAGGTATGACAAGTTGGATAAAACTTATAATGCTTTTATTGCCTTCACAAATATCATCGTCTTTATCAGAAATTAGTGTCAACACGCCCTAGAACTCCATTATACTCATACGCACCGATGTCAACGGTGCCGTAGATGATTCTCTGGTTGCCTGCAAGGTCATACAGCAATGGATTACCCTCGGCATCGACGGCAAGAGCGTTATTACCCGCATTGATGGCAAGAGAATCGGCAGCAAGGCGGTAATCGCCATTCGTGGCGTCGACGAAACGGAGGGCAATCGGGTTATCCGATGTGCCGACAATGTCGCCGTTGATGCCGTGAACCAGCGAGGCTGTCTCATCCCATCACCGATAAGGTTGTTGCTTCCATTAAAGGTGCCACCAATATTACCGCGGCTGGTCGCATTATAATTTCCAGCAATAATTGAATTATTGATTGTTGCTGAGCCGGCAATCCCGCCACTGCCCCACGTTGATGTGTTTCCTATAACCGTACTACTTGTTATCGTTGCCATACCCGAACTACTAATCCCTCCACCAATATTCTCTACTATGTGGGAATTCATAACGATTAATTCTCCCGACCAGGGTACGAAGATTCCAATGCTTGAATTATTCGAGATCACACTGTCCGTTATAACAGCCGTACCGCCCGCAAGAAGAACGCCACTGCTTGAATTGTCTGAGACTGTGCTATTATCTATGGCTAGAGTACCCCTGTACTGTAAAGCCCCACCGTACGCACCATCGGCGTCATTGTTCGAAATTCTAGAATTAATCACGGTTAACGAGGCTCGATTGTAAATTCCGCCACCGTAGTTATTGTAATAAATGTCGTCTACAACCACTGTAGCAAAATTTCCAACTATCGCACAATTGATCACGGTTAATACGCCATTATTGTGAATTCCGCCTCCGCCACCAAACTGATACCATTGCCTAATCCCACCGGAGTCGGTGGCAAGACTGTTTGTTATCGTTAGTCCCGCTAAAATGGCCTCAGTGCTAGAAGCAATGTTGATTATTCGAGATTCGCCGTTTCCATCTATCGTAAGTTGATAAGAGCCAAAACTGAGAATTGTAACGTTCCCGTGTGTCGCGGCATTTATATTGATTTGCAATTCCGTACCGTTGAGAGTGATCTTGTTCTGCGTTGCCGTCGTGCGGAGCACGATGAGGTCATCGCTGGTCGTCGTCCCCGCTTGCGGGGAATTCGTACTTACGGTGATGCCTGTTAAGGCAGTCAATAGTGGCTGACTTCTGTACTCATATGCGTCTATATCAACGGTACCGTTGTGTATTCGTGCGTTGCCTGCCAAGTCGTATTGTATTTCCGAAGGAATGTGTTAATTATTGCCAGTATCAATGGCGGGCGAACCGGCGGCGAGGTGATAAGTCCCAATTTTTCCAGTCGTTGCCTTGTGCATTGACAAATTTTGGGTCAATCGGCGAGATTGCTGTGCTGACAATGTTTCCGTTGGTGCCGTCAATCAGCGCACTTTGTCCCGTACCATTGCCGATGAGGTTGTGGCTACCGGACAAGTTTTCGTGATACCAGCAAATATCCTCTCCATAACTGTCCGAAAAGTTTCCCGCAACAATCGAGTTGTTCATTATTAGGGCACTGTCTTCACCGAAGTTATAAATTCCACCGCCTTCCAGGATAGACGAGCTTCCCGCGATAGTGCCGTTTGTTATTGCTAACACACCACTGTTAAAAATACCAGCGTCTCCAGGGCTCCTGTACATCCAGTCGCTACTTGTTGTATTCACGACGTTTCCAATGATTTTACTGTTTACCAGCGATACTGTGCCGATTCTAGAGCCGCTACCTGTACCCATATTGCCGTTTGCAATTCCAGCACTGGCACCACGTCCCCTTTCGTTTCATGAGACAATGTTTCCAGAGATTGTAGTGTTGGCAATCATAACTTCACTACCAGCGGTGTCGATTCCACCGCCATAAAGTTGTGCAGAGTTTTCCGTGATTGTGCAGTTTGTTACAGTCAAACTGCTATAAAATTGACTGTAAATTCCGCTCCCATCGCCAACAACATTACCTCCAGTGATCGTCAGTCCTGTCAGAACAGCCGTTGCACCTTCACCGATATTAACACCCGCGACTTTTGGTCAGCGTCAACTGTAATGTTTGCGACGGTAGCATCAATGGCAATGTCTTTGTTGATGAAAAGCGCATCACCATTCAATGTTATGGTTTGACCGTGCAACGAAGAGGCAAAAGTGATGGTATCACCATTTTGCGACTCAAGAATTGCTTGACGCACCAGTAGCCTGCGGAGAGCCTTCAGGCATAAAGGTATTGACGACAACCGCATCATGCGTGGATGGTTGGGAGGTATCGGCGAAATCGTCTGCCAGTGCCCAGGGCGAAACCGAGAGCATTTCCCGGTCTTCGAGTTCTTCGAGACGGGCAGTGCGGTTGCGATGTCGCTTCCGTTTGCTTTTGTCGTGCGAAGTGGAGGAGATGGAGTCTTGGTCAAACAAACGATTGATGAAATCAAAAAACTTGCTCATTGTATTTAATAAAGCGAGATGTTATCTCGCGGTTAGGGTGAAGTTGTTTGTGAATTGTTTTGAAAAAAGGGCTCTGATTTGCCGGGTTGCGATGTCGAATGCGTGTTACGACGAAAAGAAACGAAATCAACGCACCTCGGATAAGGTAAGCGAAATCGAACTTTCGTTATTCCCTACGGAAAATTCCATATTGTCCATAAATCGGACGCGAATGCGAAGATAAGTATTTATCAAATTATGAAAGGCTCCTGTGGAGTTGTTACGAGGAGATAATCCGTGGATCGTACTGAACTCATTGATATTGCCAGGCACACCGACATTGACAATTTCGCCTGTAACAGACCAAGTGACTATTTCGCCGGTATTGACGCTAACAGAAAAATACCGCTCGATATTCGCACTATCGTATGTAAATGTGATCTTCCCATTAACCACGTTTCCTGTAGTGCCTGTGCTCTCCTCAAAAACAAGATTAACACTGCCACTTATTTGGGCTGTTCCTATAACACCAGTTCGTCGTACAGTACCCTCAAATGTCCCCGCATACCTCCTGCCCGGCTTGCAGAATTGATCAAAATCATCTTTCTGTTTTTGCAATGCCGCCTGACGTTGGCGTGCTGACTCATTTGCCACTGCCAATCGCTGGTCTGCCTCTTGTTGTTGCTGTTTCAGCCTTGCAAGGTCGGTTTCCCGGCGTTGGGCATCCTGCATCTGTTGTACCCGGCGATTCGCCGTTTCAATCTGTCGCTGTACCTCTTGCGATTGCCGTTCAATCTCTTGTGCCTGCTGGTTCACTTTCCATTCCGCTTCGACTTCAGCGATGAATTCCTTGCGGACTTGAATGACCGACTCGATGGTTTCCATTACTTTCGGGTTATCCAGTGCCTGCACATTCCATGACAATCGGACTTCGCGGGTAAATTCATTTCCGCAAGAGAAAAAATCAACCTCTATCTCGTCCGCTTGCCAATCATTGTCGCCGTGCTTGACCAGCATGACAGTTCCCGTCAGGAGAACATCGCCTCCCTTCGGCACCCGCACATCATAAAATGCGGGAAAGTTTAATCGGCTATCAGAAAAAGCATTGCGTAATCTCGTCCGCACCGCCGCTGGAAAAGTGTTGGTTTTCTCTCGTGCCTGATTGACCGCTCCTTCTTGGGTGTCGGCAATCCTCAATTTTCGCAAAGCATACTCGCTACCGACGGGTTCGTAGAGTCCTTCGGTCGTTTTGGTTTTCGCGGAGAATGTTCCCGTAGCAGTATCTTCGTTCTTTTCCGACCAGTTGACGGCAACTTCAGTGATTTCCAAGGGAATTTCTGCAAGGATACCTCGGTCGAGTCCTCTTTTTACGGTTTCGTTGAGTTCTTGCTCAACGGCATCCGCCGCCTGCAACTGGATAACGAGCAGAATGACACAATAAATAGCAAGGTAAATAATTTTTTTCATAATGATTGTGGTTGGTTAAGGGTTAAATGGTTTCTTCTCTTGATTGTGATGCTGTTTGAGAGGCGTTAGTGATTTGTGCCGTACGTATAGCAGATGCCATATTTTTAATTCGAGTAGCAAAATTGCCGCCGTTCTTAACCAATTCGACTCCTCTATGATCTATTTCAGAATAAACGGCTTGTATCGCGGGATTTTCAAGGCCGAGTTGCTGATTCAACTCGGCAATAATTGGTTCAATAACTCCACTTGCCTCTTCGATAAAGCGGACGGAGTCCATGCTCGTGTTTTGTGGTAACAAAAGGCAAATACGCCACATATCAATTCCGTAATTGCTTTGCCATTCAATCGCTTTTCGGCGTAATTCGCGAAGTTCATCCCGAGGGATTCCCGCAAATTCCATATCGTTGGAAACGGCGGCCAGTTTTTTAACGTCGTCGATGCCAACGGCAATCAATCTGTCTGCCTCTTCCGGCGTGATGTCGATTTGGGCGAGATTCTGCATTCGGTCCCGGCCGGACAGGAATGAAAGATTGCCCTCAATGGTAATGTAATCCCGAAGGTCAGGCCGGGCATTATCCAATTGGCGACTGAATGTGAGTTCATATGCGAGATAACTCAAAAGCTTTCGGCCTTCCGGGGCAGGGTGCGGCCGAGGAGTCATCGTTTCAGCAGACATCACACCAACGACGTATTCCGAAAGGTCTTCACGCAACGCATCGCATATCTTTTCGACCAACCGCAAACGATCCAGCGATAGGACGCGGTTGCGTCCTTCATCGTCCAACAGTTGCTCATTATCAAACTGGACCACCACTTCCATCAGTACCAGTAGGCCAAGATGGTTTTCAAGCCAAGTGTAATGGTGAATGATTTTATCTTGAATAAGTCCAACCAAAGAATCGTCGCTCCCTACCGAGTCCAGCAGTTCCGGTGATGGATAGTAGAATTCTATGGGAGAGTTGAAGGGAAAGAGTGAAATATGATGCGGGGATTCCACGGCGGGCGACACATCGGCGGAAGTTTCCTCTACATTTTGTGCAATCGTTGGTAGAGCGGCATTGTTGTAGCAACCGCTCAGCGTGAAGATTGAAAAAGCGAGCAGGATGACACAACAAATAGCAAGGTAAATAATTTTTTTCATAATGATTTTGCTTGTTTAAGGGTGCTTCTCTTCCGTTGATGTGAAGCCGTCAATTTGACGACCGGGGGCAGGCCTGCATCCAGCATCACGCTGCTCAAGAGCGAACGCAGGGTGGTTCGTTATTCGGGGACGAAAATAGCGATGCAATAAACAGGTCGGTCGTTGGTTTGATAACGGTGTGGTCGATTGACATGGTCACTATTATAAATGGCTTGAGATTCGCCTTGTGGATACGGCCTTCCGCTTGTACTGGGTCGGGAAAATATGGGGAGGTGGTTCTTTCTTCTGCCTGCCTTGTAAGGCAGGTCGATAATGTAGAATCCGGCCTCTGCAAAACGAACCGCCTGTCTTGTTTACATCGCAAAACAGGACAGGCGGCCTTTTGGTAGCAAAAATTAGAGGTTTGGCAATATGCATGGCAAACTGCCTGGGCTACCGAACAAAAGTGTTGTATTTTCCGGTGTTATCTGGTTTTTGCTTTTGCGCCCTTAAAAATAAGGTATTTTTGTAAACCAAAAAATGTGGTTGCAAAAAAGTTGTACAAACCCTACTCTTGATTTTTGCCCTTCCGCCGGGCAAGGGCGGCTCCTGCAAGGGCTCCCGCTGCCACTCCCGCTCCGCCCGCAATGTAGGCTGCCTTGTTCCGCGTGACGTGTGTTTTGGCTGCCGTGCCAGCCGCCCCGACCCTCCGCTTTGCCTGTCCAGCGGCGAGTTTCGCCTCCCGCACCTTCCTTGACGCATACTCCCCAATCGTTTTGGGTGCCTTCGCCGCCGTATTGTCGGCGATTGTTCTTGCTGGCTGTGCCTTTGCTATTTTTGCTTTCGCCATCATTGTACTCCTTTGTGAAAGTTATAGGAACTGCGACATGCAATTCCCTGTCTTGGTTGTATCACGAATCGTAAATCTGACAATTTACAATCCAAAGTTTTGCTTTGACTCTCTCGTTCGCTCTATGTCGAGAATTACGAAACAGTCGAAATAGTTGCTGTTGACCTGTATCTTCACGTCTTCGAGACGCTGTTTGCCTCTGCCGTCAAGCCATGAATTCTTGTTGTACGTAAAGCCGTTGCCATAGCCACTCCAACTCATGCAATGCATGGTACTACCTGACAAACGATACCATCCGGTCTTTTTGTCCAAGACCAGTTTTTTGTTTGTACCGTAGGGGATCGCGTATCCTGCTTTCAGGCAAGCGACGATATCGTTAAAGTTTCGGGGCAGTTTCGCCACTTTGATTTTGAACTTTGCGGCTTCGCTCCCCCACTTCTCATAAACTTGTTTCCAAGACCGGGCATTTTTATTCCAGTCCACCTCGCCATCGGCGTAGATTTTCGGCTGCGTATCGTAGGGCAAAATACCATACTGGGCAATAAATCTCATCATGCCCGACATACTGCAACCGCCTGATCCGGGACGACCTCTGATGATATTATGGTAGCCGCCGTAGAGCCATGGTGAGCAACTACGGAGCAAATCGCTCCATTTACCTTTTTGCTGTGCCATGCAAAGCGTGTCTTCAATTCCTGCCGAAACGCCGTAGGATACACATCCGTTTGTCCTTGTTTGGGCAACGGTGTAATCGAACATCGGCGATTTTATATTCCATTCGTTGTACAACCCGGCTTCTGCGTAAATCCGTTCCCGAACCTCCGACCATTCGATAAGAAACTGTTCTCCGCAGTATTCCTGATAGTGCATCAGTTCCCGAAAGTCTTCAAGTTCGCTCTCGTTGTCCCAGCCTGTTAAAAAGTTCGTTTCCATGTTCGTTCTCCATTGTTAAAGGTATCTATGATCATTGGGGGAGCAATATAAGCACTCTGTCCGAAAGGCTTGTTTGTTCTGCGACGCATAGCAAGCAAACCGCTTTTTTTGCAGTGTCCACCCCGCATCCAGCAATGGCTGATAGATGGGCGATTCGTAGCCGGACAAAATCTTATGTCCCGGAATGGTCAGGAGTGTTTCAATTAACAGTCCATGTTGTTCATCCGTGTATTCGTGTTTGTATGTCTCTGGTGCCACTCGCGTTTGTAAAACATACGGCGGATCGCAGTAAGTCAGACTCTTCGGACTGGCGCACTGTTTGATACACTCTATTGCATCTTTGTGTTCGATATGAACGTTTCTCAAACGTTCGTGGACTTCCGGCAAACGGTTGATAGCATTGCGGTAAGGTCTTGCCTGTGTCTTAGCGAATTTTCCTACTGCCGACCAGTGAGTTCGTAAACTTGAAAAACTTTGCCGGATCGTAATAAAAAAATGCCCCGCCCTTTCGACATCGGACAATTCTTTGTGTGCGAGGGCATTTTTCGATTCGTAAAACAGTTCGCGGGAGTAAGGAGAATGTTCCAAAAACCCGATTAACTCCTTGTATGTTTTCGGGTTGCGGAGTACCCTGTAAAACGTCACCAAATCAGAATACAAGTCGTTATAGATTTCGACCGGACTCGGTTCTTTCGCAAACAGGATCGCACCGCTTCCGCCGAATGGTTCAATATATGTCTTGAACTTGTAGCGTTGCATCACGTCTAAAATCCATGACGCTTGGTAGGTTTTTCCGCCGTAATATGTGATGGGTGATTTCATTGTTCCTTCCATGTTGATGGGGTTATCTGAAAAGTCTTTGCCGCTGTACCGTTTGTTTTTGCTTCTCAACTTGCGGCGGTTTTTCCTCTGTATCAGGAGTCAGAATATAGGAGTCAGGAGGAAGAAGTATTGCTTCAGAATCTTCTCTGTTGTCATCTGCGATCAGTGAAACATCATCTTGTCCCTCCTGACTTCTAACTTCTCTCTCCTGACTCCTTTCCAATCCTTGCAACAGCGACTGATAGACTTGCCGCATCGACTCCACGTTCTCCGTTTTCATTGTTTCGACCTTTTCCGCCCACTTGTCAGAAAAAGCATTGAAAGCGGGCGAATTGATTCCGGCAAGACGACGCTGAAAAGAAAATTCCTCTACTATCGCCGAGGGTCTTGTAAAATCCTGATGTAAAATCTTTTCTGCAACAGCAATCAGTTTCGTCCGTTCATCGGTGGTCAAAAGCCGTTCGGCTTCACGGGCAACAAAGTCTTCAAGTGATTCCGTTTCGATATTGACCGGAGCAGGGCGGACTGTTGGCTGTATATTGAACTGCCAAAATCCTTGCCAGCATAATCCCATCCCGACTCCTGCTATCAACAGCACCAAGTACAGAACGGCTTGACTTGTAAGCCATTTTGTAGCCGTCTGTAACGTTGGCACATAGACCGGCAGGACATAAAATCCTTCGGGCTTTGATAGGGATTTCGTCTTGTTTTTGCTTGTGGTTTTACGCATGTTGATAATCTCTACTATTGCTGATGTGATGCTGATGGCAAAACTCTTGCACTTCGTCATCGGTGATCATTCCGGCAACGTCGAGGCGATTTCTGAATCGGAATAGCCTCCGGCGTTGTTCCCGTTTCAAGTTTGTAGGCGAGGTTCCTGTACTGTCCGTCGTTGGCGAAGGCGGAGTCAACTTGTCGAGTAATGCACTGAAGGCTTTGATGGCTTCTTGTACTTTGTCGCTCCCGAACGCTGCCACCATCTTCCTGATGAGAGCAATCACAGCCGGTACATGGTAAAGAGCCGTCGGGGAGTGTCGCACGACCATCCATCCGGTCGATAAAATAAGGGATAATGTTTTCATGTTCTTTCGTTGAAAGTAAAAGGGTTTATAGGTTTTTGATGTCAGACCGTCTGATACTTCATTCCTAAAAGTTCCTGTTCCGGTTTGATTACGTCAGAACGTTTTGACAATTTATCAATACATTCAAGGTACTTTTCGTTCTTTTCGATCCATCCTTTGGCTTCGTCCCGCAATGACTCGATGATGTCCGTTCGGTCATGAAGTTTGCGGTAGTATTCCAACTTGTCATGACATGCCCTGCGGATGTTCGGTATCAATGCCCGTTTTGTCCAAAGACATACAAGGTTTTCTGTCAGTTGGGGCAGTTCGGGATATTGTTGTGCCCAAAACCGAATTTCCATTAGCACTTCGTTTGTCTTTTCCTCGATGTATCGATCTGCTCCGTTCGCACGAAGTTCCCGTGTGATGTGGTTTTCATACGAGGCATAGAGCAACGGGGAATTTGCTTTCAGGTTAATCAGCATGACATCCATTGATGTGCCGTATTTTTCAGCAGGCAGTACCGTCAGAGATTCGGTGGCTTTCCGCATGGCAATTTTGGTAGTCGTGTCGATCTGGTCGATTTTTCCCATCATTTCATAGACGACCATTCCGCTATTCGTGTGAATGCGCAAGCCTGACCGGGACAACACGATGTCCGATATTTTTCCCCGCAAGCCGCAAAGACATGCAAGGATAAATCCGCCCGCCCCGCAAGCACTTCCAAAAATCAGTGTGTTGAGTGTCCAGTCCATGTGTGTTTACTTTTTGTTGCCGTTTGCCGTTTTTTTGTCCGATTGCGGAGCATCTTGCGGTTCGGAAACCGAATCTTTGGGACGCGGTTTGTAGCCATAGTAGTCGTAGCGGCTGTAACCGTTACCACAACAATCCACCATTTGTTTTTCCTGTTCTGCTTGAATCTTTTTGTCGTATTCCGTTTCTGTTTTCGGAGTCATGACCGTGAATCCCGGCGGAGCCATCGGAGACTTTTTTGCGAGTTCTTGCTTGTCCATACGGACAGCATAGCCAGAAGTGCGGATCTGTCAAATCGGATTTTTTCGCTATCAAAACACCGGAAAATAGGGCGTTAGCAAGAGGCTGAAATAGACGTGGTTCGCAATATGGCAATCCGCCTCATGCAATATATTCTGCACATCCTCACACGACCAATGCCATATCGCTTCGCCATCCGCATGATACGGTATTGCCTCACAACCCTTGTCCAGTAAATTTTGCAAGCGGAGCAGATTGATTTGATCCTGCATCGTCAGCGAAAATCTCTTTGTTCCTTCGGAAGTCGCAACCTCAACGCCTTCATCAATGGCATTCTGACAGGCTTTTTGGAGTTCCGCTAATTTTTCCTCTCGAAGGAATTCTTCATAATGCGAATCGACAGGCTGAACAGTCGGTTGTTTTTTTGACTCGCACCACTTCTGAATGACCATTGCCAAATGTTCTTGACTGCAAATGTCAAAATCCAGCACTTCCTCGCCCGGCAGATACGTGAGCATTTCGGCTGTGAGCCCCTCTGCCGCTTGATACTCCCTTTGCGGAAAATCTTCCATCAGAGCATCTTTACGTGAATCGTTCTGATTTATGAGGAGCAAATCGTCCTTGCCGGATAATACTTTGGTTTCCAAAAGCCGTATGACACCATCCCTCACGATAAATTCCGGTTTCTGTTTGTTCAGTTCTACTAACATCTTGTCTATCTCCAATAAATTATGCCTCTTTAATGATGATGACGGCACCGGGGCCGCCATAACCTTGATTCCGGTCATACCACCCATCCGAAGTACCACCATTACTGCCAACGGCACCAGTCATTGTTCTCACGCCGGTACTTTGTCCGGTATCCGTCACGTAAATGTAAATTGCCCCGGCCGCTGTGGACCGCCATCGCAAGAATCGACGGTCAACCGCTTTGTAAGAACTCAACTGTGCCGTTGTGACTGTATATCGAGAGACCGCAAGACCGCCTGAACCGCCTTCACCGCCGCAATATATGTTCGACCCGCTTGACGAACCATTTCCACCGTTACCGCCGCCGCTAACACAACTGGATACAGTTTGTGTTGCTGTATCCCATCATGACCTTCAGATAGATGCCAGTACCACCTGCAAGGAACGTCGGTTGATTAGTGTTAGATGCGGTATAAAAGTACCACTCGCCGGGAGTGCGGTAATCATTAAAATCTCTGGCAACATTCCCCATCATGTTAAAGGAGGGTGCCCGATTATTGTCTATTCCCGATATGCCGAGCGTTGTTGTTCCGCTACCATCAGGCGATGTCGCCTTCACCATGCCAAAATCGCTCGCTTCTGGTTGCCGCAGTATGGGTATGCGTTGCTGGCGTGAATGTCGTTGGTTTGCCTGTTACTTGATCCCACGTCGGGGCAGTGTGAGTATGTCCCGCAGACGCATACTCGGTATGGGTATGCCCTATTTTGGAAAAGTGATCAACTAACAGTTTCGGAGTAACAACTCTGGTCGCTGTACCCGTTCCGACATCAATTTCCGCTTGAGTAATTGTTGTGTAAGTCGTATTGGTGTTGGTATCCGTCCAGGGGACGTTCACGACCAACTCTTCGGAAGCATTGACTTGGACAGGATACGTCCAGCTTGCCGTTGCCGTTGGCGTTGCTACTTTTGCAACTGTTTGAACGGTCTCACTGCCTAACTTCTTATTGAACGCCGTGTTTTTGGCAAATGCTGGTTCGTACTCGTTTGGCAATTTTCCGCCGAGTTTTGCACTGTCGGCAGCGGTTGCAGTGGCATCAAGTTTGAGAAACACTTGTGCCTCCGTTGCGACAAGTGTGCCGTCATTGATAGCAGCAGTCGTCTTGCCCGGAACTTTAACCGTGCCGGTAAACGTCGGGCTTGCAAGCGGTGCTTTTTCGTCTTGCAATTTCTTCCCCTGCCGACCATCCAATGCCGTATTACTCGCTGTTGTCGTCAGATTGTTTACAACTTCTGCCGTGCCGAATGCTCCGCCGGATGCCGTCGGCACTTTCAATAAATGGTTGCTGCCCGTTTGAGTGATTGCGTTCTGTTTTGCATCAAAGAGTTACCGGTGTGCCTCCGGGTCTTCGATATGTCCGTAAATATCAATAGTGCCGTCATCATATTTTTCGTCCTCCTCATCATCTTTGCTTTCCGGTAGTCTCTCCTCCTCCTCCTCTTCTGCACTCGCAAAAATTCCGCCCCCTTGCTGGATGGCAAAGAGTTGTCCATCCTGTTCGACCACGATAATAGACTGCCCGATGACACTTTGCTGTACAGAATAGGCACTCGAACCGGAAAAGGTTATATCCGCATCGGAGATCATAATGCGATTCGTACCGCTTATGGCAACCGCAATGAATTTTCCATTGCCATAGCAGACTGATTCCCATGAGCGATCTTCGGCAGCATTGGCACTGTACCAATGCTCGCCATCAGGAGAGATAGCGACACGCGTTTTTGCTCCGCTATTGGCAACGGCAACGAATAATCCTCTGCCGTAGCAAACAGACTGCCATTGATGTTTTGCGGGCATTGCGTGATGATGCCAGTTGATCCCATCGGTCGAAACCATCGCATGTCCTGTGGTATTATCAGCAACAGCAACGAACTTTCCATGGGCGAAACAGACATGTTTCCAAGTGCAGTTTATTTCCTTTCCCTTGGCATTATGTGCCTTCGCCGCCAGCCGTGCCGTCCAAGTGATCCCATCAGGCGAAGTCATGACGCGATAGGCCCCGTTGGACGAAACGGCTACGAATAGTCCAAGTTCCTCGCTGTAACAGACAGACCGCCAAAGATTATTTTTGGCATCGCTGGGCAAAGTACAAAGCGTCCAATGATGAGCATCAGTCGAATACATCACGCACTTGTTACCCACTGCCACATAACATCCATTTCCATAACAAACACCCCGCCAATCCTTGGCTGTCAGGCTGGCGCATTCGCTCCAGTTGACACCATCATCATGGGAATACATGACTCGGCGTTTTTTCGTTGTGGCATTCCCTTCACAGCCATTGCCGCCGCAAGAAACTGCAACGAATTTTCCATTGCCATAGCAGACACTCCACCAGTCCAGCGAATACGTTGCCAGACGTGCCGTCCATACTTCGGCATCATCTGAAGTCATGATCCGACCGAGTCTCGCACCATGACTGGCAACGGCGACATATTTTCCATTGCCAAAGCAGACTGACCGCCAGTTACGGTTTTTAACATTCGCCGCCGTCCCTCTTTCCGAACGCCAGAGTATCCCTGCCATGCCGTCCCAATTGCCGCTGATGTACGCATCCGCCACCGGAGTTCCCAGCAGGCGTATGTTTTCCAGTATCTCGCCTGTTGCCTCGCCGTCCCGGTCAAGACATTGCGCACTGCACCTACTCATATCCTCGGATAGTTCGAGGATTTTCGCCACATAGACGGCCGTCTGACTACTGATGGGAATCAACATACCCGGTGCAGGCGTGTCCGACCACCGGTACAGATTCTTATCAACACAATAGAGAATGTTCTCGAACTTTTCGGCTTTTTCTAAACTTTCCCATGCCGGATACGATTGAAAAGAGGCATAGAGTGTATGTCCCTCTTCGTGATCAAGCCGTACTCTGCCGTCCGTGCCGAAAAGCATCATTCCCAATCGCCGGGGCTTTGCCGCAAAATCTGTTACGGAACCTTTGATAAAATCTGGTATGAATTTCATTGTTTTTTCTGTGCGTCGTTTTCTCCATTGAATAACATGCTGGAATTGCTGGCATCTTCGCCGCGTTTCCAGTAGGGGATTTTCGTGTAGGGTCGGTCAGCATTCGCACGGTAGTACAAAAACGCCTCATCCACTTCGATGAACAGAACCGTTTTGACGGAACCATCCTCGTTGCGAACCACTTCTTTGCGCACAATGTCGATCACTTTTTCCGCCCTGGGTGAAACGATCATGGTTGCCCTCCTGCATATCCGCTACTCATAATAATTCTTTCACCTGTGTTGCTACCCTCTCCATCCGGTCGGTTATTCGCCGAATACACATAGATTTCGTAGTACGCCACGTTTGTCCGATAATCGCCGGATACAGAAAACTCATAGTATTGGTCGGAACGGTCATGGAGGCCGATGGTCTGATAGTTCGTGGAAGACGTTATTTTCGTACCGTTCAAATTGTAGGCATCAAAGTAAAGCCTTCTGTTAGCGTTGATATTGCTCAAGTTGCCAAGATACAAGCGAAAGGTGGTCAAATAAGACCACCCGCTATAAGAATATCTTTGCAACGGCAACCGCTGATGCCTTCCGAGAATGTCTTGTAGATTTCCCTCTGAATCTTCGGCTTTGAGGTACGTGACCGTGACGACTGCGCCGTTATTGATTGTTTCGGCAGGCAGCCCAAAAAATTGCATTTCCGGCATCGCGACCGGCTCACCCCCTACTGACGGCTTTTCCGTATTCATAATAGACTGCACGGTGCAGCGCAGTTGTGCCAGCGTCAGCGGATTCCCTGTTGAATCCTTCAAGTCGGCGTAATGTGTCCGGTCATGCACGTTGTAAATGGCATCATTATTTGGTACTTCCGACCATTTTTGCAACTGTAGGTCGTACATCATCCGTTTCGCGTCTTGTTGATTGACGATGGTCGCTTTGTCGGGAACAGTTGCCCAAGGGGGTTGCATGGCATTCCCTCTAATAAGGGCAACGCTGTTGAGCCGGGCTTGCCCCGTTTCGGCAAGCAGTTCTGGCGTTGTCAGATTGTTGAATTGATTCACAGCAGTCGTGCCGGGTTCGAGCCGCAAGCCGTCGTCGTACCATTTGCCGGTCACCGCGTTATACCGGAGAATATGCCGGTCAGTCCGGTTCATCAGAAAGGAGTCACCGGGGAGAGGCAGAGAAGCTGTAGCTGGTCGCAACACCGTGCGCAGATTTTGAACGTAGGTATTGATGGTCGTCTGATTCGTTTGGGCAATCAGACTTGCCGTTGACACTCCGAAATCATTATGTCCGAGACACTGATCGAGCGATATCAAGTCGATAAAGTCCCAATTTCCCTGACTGGGTTCACGGGTCATGTTGATATCTGACACTGCACGTCCTTCAAAGTAGAGGGAGGCGGCGTAAGACGTATTCGCATGGCTATCCGAACGTCCCAGCAGATTGTCAATGCTGTACAGGTATCCCAGAAGCCGGGCAGCCGGAAAGATCAAGGAGAGCCAGCCCTTGGATTGATAAGAGCCGAATCGACTGATGTTCCCATTTTCGGCAACATCTTCCAACAGGAAGTGATTGTTATTGATGTACCACGCCCGGCTTCCTACCGAAGCAATGTTAGTGCCGCTGACTTCCCGGTCAAAAACTCTGATTCCGCTGTCTCGGTTATTGTAGTATTCATAACTGTATTCCATACCGCCATTGGATGTAACTTGCACTCCATCTTGATGATCCGAAGTCATTCTCGGCAGGATGGGCACACCGGCAAAGACCTGTATCTGCGGCAGCCAAATCGAATCGCTTGGTTCCATGCCGTAACTCGTATCACCGCTTGTCTGTTCTACCCGCACTGCCGAAATGCGGATTTTGTTTACCACTTCCCGATGATGTGCCGTCCGGTCAATGCGGATTTTGTCATTGGTATAGAGGTTGGACGTGGACACAAAGTCAAGGATTTTCCAATCACCATTGCCGATCTGTCCCCACAAGACAAACGCTGTTGGCCTGTCGACCCGCAATCGGAACAGTTCCTACTGACTGCAACGACCATGAACGGATGCGGTGTGCGTCTGTGCCAAACGAAACTTCAATCGCCGGAAAAGTTTCCAGTTCCCCAAGCACTGTATGAAAAGACGGAAATGTATTTGTTTTTGTCCATGTTCCTGCACATCCAAGGGCGGAGAGGGAATGGTTGAATGATTTCCAAGCGTCTGTAGAGTCAGAAGACAGAAGCAAGGAGATAGAAGTGGACGAGGCGGTCTGTTTTGGAATCAACGCATTGTGTGCTGGTGTATATTTTTCCAAATGCACCGCCGATGTATCACTTGCCGTGTAAGCCCCGTCAATATCAGGATAGGTTGTCTGATTGACAGTAGAAGTAATCGCAAGCGGGACATTGGCAAAATTGTTATTCCCCATATCAAACGACGTTGCTTTTTTGACCACCACAGATGCTCGTCCTGTACCGCTCGATGGAGTTACCGTTAGTCGGGTATCAACGGGTAAAAGAGTCCAAGCGGCTCCATCATTGGCTTCGATAGCAACGAATGATGTGTCGTTGTTGTCCTCATCAAGAGTCACTTCGGACGGAATGATTTTGACCGCATGGGGTGTTTTCATGATGATGGAAAATGGGAGGTTCACGGTCGGCACTGTCCGTTCAATTTCACCGGTGCTACTGTTGTAACGGTTCACTGCACACTCACGCAACTGCAATGCCGACGAGACGAAGAGCGTCAAGTCCAATAGCGGCTTTTCCAGCCCCAGTTCCACCGCCTGTGTAGGAGAGAGATTGGAATCGGTAACAAAATCGACGAATGTTTCGTGTGTTGCTGGATTAGTTTGAACTGCCGAATTCCATACATACTCGCCATTGCTCCATGTCTGTCCGCCGTCACTCCACGGGTCATTCGTGTTCCCTCTTTTCCGGGTCAGGCGAATCTTGCTTTTGAGCCGCAGCCATGTACTGACGCTATACCACTCATCATCACTTGCGGTTTCGGCGGACAAATCCTCGCTGTATAGGTCAACAGGCAGATTCGGTTGAACGAATACTGTTCCCTTGTAATCGTTCGGATGGGTGACGGCAATGTTCCGTGCTGCGAGCGCACCGGCGGTTTGCACGATGTTCACCGTTCGTTGTACGTTCAGGGGATTCTGTGAAGTCACCGTTTCC
>WRKP01000006.1 GCA_009778035.1 Planctomycetaceae bacterium | reverse complement strand
AAATATGTCGCGAGCGTTTTATCTTAGAGTGTTTTTTATTTTAGCAGGATCAGCCCTGATCCTGATCGCATGCATTAGAATCACCCAAATGATGTTGACAAAAAATGGCTAGAGTGCCGTTCAAAGCCTTGCTTTTTTTACGATCAGATATTGTATGTTATTAGTATTCGCGTTGTCGGTGCTCGTTGATTGAGATGTCCATCACCCACCAAACCGCCATCCATAAAGCACACTCCTCCTAACTCTGCTCTTCACCCACGCCTATGCCACGCGGTTTCGGCATTGAAGCGATGGCACGACAAGGTGAATAATTGACTACAAACTATTGTCCCGCAATGGATTAGAGAATTTTTTCGTTTTTGGCAGGCTGCATTTTGCTCTTGTTTCAGCACACACTCAGTAACAGCAAGGACTTACATCAAAAAAATTGCTCAAAAACGTATTCCAAAGACAGAAATTGGCTCGCTGATGAAAAAATTTCCAAAAATGCTCAATTTTTTTTCATGTTTGAAAACAAGGGATTCAGCGTATTTTTTCGACCAAAATACGGCCGGATTTCCCGTGATTTTCCCGCGGGCCTATTGACATTGCTTTTCGGGCCAGGTAGGATGCATGACAACTGCTCGACACTGGTGCTGAACGGCCATCCAAAACCTTTCAATAAGGAGGAATGCTATGAGATATGAGATCGTTTTTTTTGAGAGGCCAGTGGTGGTGCTGCAACGATTTTTTCCCCTATTTTTGCTTGCGGTCGTGGTGCAGACTGTGCTAATAGGCAGGTCTTTTTCGGATGAGACGAAATTGATGTCGACGTATGCTGAAGTCAAGGAGGAGATAAGAAATTTTTATGATGTCAACGGTTATATTCCGACTGAATCAGATTATTTTGACATAATTTTTATGCCGACTAATAACCTCACTTCTCAGGAGCAGGCTGAACTTTTTGGGCAGATTTTATCTCTACAAAACCCACGGGTCGATAAAATTTCTCTGTTGAAAATTATAGGAAGCAAAAAGGAATCAATCAACAGTTTGAAAGTTCGCTATAATTTGACTTTTCATGGTCGTCTGCGATCTTCCGTTGTGTGCATATATGCTTTTTTGGGAGAAAAACGCTATTTTGAACGAATTGGGAAGATATTAGATGCTGATGAGGAGCAAATAATTTTTGCATATGACGGATCATTGCTGCGCATTGTAACAAATCCGAATGATATCATGCCAAATGTTTCAATTGATTTGTTCACTGCCCATCACGATATTTTTTTTCAACCGACAATGCCTCTTTTCGCTGCCATGTTGTTTGATACAACACATTTTCCTTCAGTGAAATATGTACACGATGTATTGTTTTTTTTAGAGGATCAAGGTACGCAGGTTTTCGAAAAAACGGAAATTATTGATGGAAAAGCATGCATCATTGCAGCAAACTTTAATACCAGAGTTTTACTATGCCCTGAAATGAATTATGCCGTGATGCAATTTGAGGTTTACAATTTTGATTATGATGACCAAGGCTTGCCTATTGGCCGTTCGCTTTTGGTGAAACGTGAGTTGAGAGATCACAAGTATTATGGCAACGGTATCTGGTTGCCCACAAGGATTGTTACTTCAGAATTTTTCGACAAGAATAACCCATCACAGACGGTTGTTATGGTTGACGAAATGGAAGTGAATCCAGCGATTGATCCAAATTTTTTTGCAGATGTGATTCCAGAAAATGCTTTTGTGATTGATGGTGTCAGAGGATTGACTTACTTTCAAAGCGACAGCCCCTCCATCAACGACACCCTCAAAGCCGTAGCCAAAAGCAAGCGAACCTGGTTCCTCCAATATCTCAGCCTGACAGTAGGCTGCATATTGATCCTCCTCGTTGTCGTCGTCAAATACATCAAATACCTCAAGCAAAAACAAACGGCATGAAACACATTATCGGCATCTTACTTGCATTTTGCATAACAGCACCCGCTTACGGCAGGATGCCGACGGCTATCTTCTTTTCCGTATCGGGCAAGCCCGCCAGGCGACAGGGCGGCCTGCCGCATAACTCTCCACCCAAATAAATCAGCCTGTTTTACGCTTCTTCCCAGCATTTGCGGAGATACTCAAGGCACTTCGGCACTTCGATTTCCCGATTTCCGCTTCCGCCGACACCGCACTCGAAACTGACCACGCCTGTATATCCAATATACTTCAAACCGCGGAATGCGTCCGTGTGCGTATGTCCCTTTGCCGAATGGTTTTCCGCATTAGGCAACACCCTGCCAACACCGCTGCCTAGATGCACGTGTTTGATAAAATCGCCTCCCGCAATGAATGCCGCCATACTGTTCGCCTCTTCGGTATACATATGGTAGGTGTCTCCCAATGCCGCAACACCAGGCACATCCGCCTCCTTGGCGAGGAGTGCAGCCTGGCTCACCTGACGCATAAACCAGGCTTCGCCGCGGCGGAGCGGTTCCAATATGACATTCGTGTTAAGAGCCGTCGCCATCGGGCCAAGGTCTTTCAATACAGCAACGGTGCGTCGCCAAAGGACACTTTCCGGCAAATTGCGGACATTTTCCGGCTGGTTTCCGCGAACAGGAACATAAACAAGGACGGGACAATCCATTGCGGCCGCAACTTCCATCCTCGCCTTGCTTTCGTCGAGTCCTCGCTGTCGGACGGCGGGATCTTCGCTCATAAGGGGGTGTTCCGCCCCGCCAAAATAAATCGAGGCGATGAGCAATCCGGCATCGTCGGCTTTCTTTTTCCAATTTTTGGCGGATTCCAGATTTCCGGGATCGCCGATTTCGACGGCTTCGAAGCCGTTTTCCTTCGCCCATTTGAGCCTCGCTTCGTCATTGCTGCCCGGCATCAAACCGGGAGGGCCGCAAAATCGCAGTTTTGCTTCGGCTCGGCGGTCGCCGGGAAAGTTTGTGGGGGCCGCCTGGGCGTACGCGGGCAATGCGGCAGCGGCAACTGCGGTGCCAACGGCAGCGGTTGCGGTGAAAAATTCTCGTCGTTTCATGGGGGCTCCTGGTTCGGGTATCGAGGGATTATTGTCGTAACGTCCGGGCAATAATACCGCATTATGAGAGAAAAGTCAAGCATCTTGCTTGCTTTTGTCGATAATTGGGCTATAATACTGTAATCCGATGTTGCCGGATACCGGTGCTTCACACTTACATACTATTCCCACCCGTCAGGACCTACCGCTATGGACATGTCGTTGATACACGAATTCGTTCAAGAAGCCCGCGAATATATCGACGAGATTGAGCCAACCCTCATTGAGATTAACAACGGTGCTACCGCAGCAGGACAGGTCGATGCCGAAATGATCAACGCGATTTTTCGGCTCTTTCACTCCATGAAAGGGAGTGCGGGGTTTCTCGATTTTACAACGGTCGTTGCCGTAACCCATGAGGCCGAAACGCTCCTCGATCGAATCCGCAACGGCAAAGCCAGCCTAACCGTGCAAATCACGGGAACTCTCTGCAAAGCACTCGACCTGTTCCGCGAGATGCTTGTCCGCATTGAAACCGCTGGCCAAGACGATGGTTTTGAACAGCCCGCTGAGGCTATTATAAACGTACTGAAGAAATTTGTAGCAGGCGAACCCGTTGACAACAGCGAAATTGGTATGACAACTCCCCCGCCACCCCCCAAAGCAGATGCTCCGGCCAATGCCGAAGCGTCGGAGGAAATTATGGATGATTTCTCGTTCGGCGAGTTGGCAGATGAGCCTGCCAAACAGCCGGTTTCTGTCGATGACCTCGATTTTACGGAGCCGACGGGCGAAGCCAATGTGGAAACACCGGCTGATTCCGTCGAATCCGCGTCGCCTTCCGATACGGAACTTGCCACGCTGCAACTCGCACCCGAAATGCGGCGGGGATTTGCCCTCGAAGCCGTCGAGCAACTCGACTCTGCCGAAGCCGCCCTGCTCCTCATCCTGGACGAAAGCGTCGAAAAAATCGAGCCGCTCAAGGATGCGTTCCGGTACATTCACAGTTTCAAGGGGAACTGTGGATTTATGGGACTCGTGCAGATGGAGCATTTGAGCCATGTGATGGAAACATTGCTCGATGCCCTGCGGAGCAACGAAGTAACGCCTTGCGAACGGAATATCAGCACGTTGCTGGGGATGATCGACGTGCTCCAAGAAGCCGTCGAAGACCTTGAAGGCGGCGGGATTGGACGGATCAACGATTTGGATACCCATGTCCAGACGCTCGAGACGCTCTTAAGCCAAAAGAACGGCGTGCATGCCGCACCGGAGCCGATGCCGGTTGCTGCTCCGCCCGAGCCGGAATCGTCGCCGCCGGAACCTGCACCGGCGGCAGCCGCGCCGGCTACGACGGAAGGCGAAAGCGAGGAAGATTGGGATGCCAAAATCGCCGCTGCGTTTGCCGCCCGGGATGCGAAGATGAAGGAAGAAGAGGCCGCCGCTCCTGTTGCGGCAGCACCGCCCGCTCCAGCACCGGCACCGCCCTCAGAACCCGCACCGACGCCCCCGGCCCCGGCTGCACCGCCTCCAGCCCCGCCCAGCGGCGGAGCATTGCCGCCGAAACCCCCTGCCGCCAAACAGGATATTCGGGTTGACTTGCACAAACTGGATCTGCTCATCAACCTCGTTGGTGAATTGGTCATCGCGGAATCAATGGTTACGCGGTGCCCCGCCGTTGCCAATGTCGAGGATGAGTACTATAACCGGGCCAAGCACCAACTCCGCCGAATCTGCGACGAATTGCAGGATTGTGCGATGTCGGTCAGGATGATTCCGCTGGCCGCGACATTCCGAAAAATGGTTCGGCTTGTGCATGATCTCGCGACGAAGTCAGGCAAAAAGATCAAACTCAACCTCGTCGGTGAAGATACGGAAGTCGACAAGACGGTCATCGAGCAGATTGCGGACCCCTTGGTGCATATTGTCCGAAACAGTTGCGATCACGGTGTCGAACCTCCCGAAGAACGGCTCAAAAACGGCAAGACGGATACGGGTTCTGTAACGCTCGAAGGCAAACACGAGGGCGGCGAAGTGTGGATCCTGATTACGGACGATGGCCGCGGTCTCAATCGGGAAAAAATACTGAAAAAAGCAATCGACGTCGGCCTGGTTGGTATTGATGCTCGAGAATGGCCTGACGAGCGGATTTTCAAATTGGTTTTTGAACCGGGATTTTCCACGGCGGATAAAGTTACGGATATTTCCGGCCGCGGTGTCGGGATGGATGTCGTCAAACGGAATATCGAAAAATTGAATGGCCGGATTGATATTAGCAGCAAACTTGGGAAGGGTTCGACCTTTACACTGCGGATTCCCTTGACGCTCGCAATCGTTGATGCGATGCTCGTCAGGGTCGGCGAAGGGAAATATATGATTCCGACGCTGACGATTCGGGAAAGCCTTGTCCCAACGATGGAGCAAGTTACGGTAACGCCGGAGGGGCGAGAAATCCTTCGGCTTCGCGAAGAAATGGTCCCGATTATTCGGCTTTATGACGTTTTCGGATGCAGGCCGGGGGCGGAAAAGTTGAAAGACGGCATTTTGATCGTCGCGGAGGACAGCGGCAAGTCGTTTGCCTTTTTCGTGGATGAAATTGTAGGTCAGCAGCAGACGGTCATCAAGGGATTGCCGGACTATATCGGCGAATCGAACGGATTTTCCGGTTGTACGATTCTCGGCGATGGTACGGTGAGTTTGATCGTCGATGTCGGTGCGGTAAGCGAAATGTCGGGTTCGTTCCACGCATCGCCGGTCAATAAAAAGGCGGATTGGCAGGATGAAGACGAGGAATCGGTGGCCGCATCGTCGGGTGATATGTCGTTTGACGACTTTGAATCGGTTGCCGGAATGAGTTAGGGAGAAGGAGTCAGATGTTAGGAGTGAGGAGAATAAGACGATCTCCTCACTCCTAATTCCTGCCTCCTTAAAAATGTACGGATTTTTAACACCAACGGGCGGCGGCGATCCTTTTCCTTTGACCAGGAAGGAATTGATCATCGGACGCCATCGATCATGCGATATTGTGCTCAACTTTAGCAATGTTTCGAGCAAGCATTGCAAGTTGGTGCTGTCGGAGGGGTATTGGTACGTCATTGATTTGAAGAGTACCAACGGCGTGAAAGTTAATGGCAATCGAACGCAGGATCGCCGGATTGACCCGGGTGCGTTGCTTACGGTTTCTAAACATAATTTCAAGATAAATTATGATCCGCGGGCAAACGGGGCGACCGGTCTTCCGCCGAGCGATATGTTGCGTGAAGACAAGATACTTACCACATCGCTCATGCAGCGTGCGGGTCTTGAAAGAGCGAAACCGCAAGATACGGTCGTTGACGAACAGTTGGATATAAAGTCGGGAGATCAACCGGCGGCATCCGACGACGTCGAATTGGACACACAGCAACTGCACCCTCCACGCGACTTTTTCAGCGATTTGAAGTTCGATTAGAGCGTTTTTCGCCTCGCTATCGGCTCAGTTCCGCAATCGGCGTTACCGTAATGTCGAAAGTCTCGCCGTCTCGGTTGATTTGCAGCACAATCGGCTTGCCGATTTCCGATTGACGGAGAAGATGAAATATATGTTGCCGATCCTCGACTTCAATGTCGTTGTACATCAAAACGACATCGCCGACTTGCAATCCCGACTGTGCCGCTGGCGTGTCGGCATCGACACGATTAACCTGCGAGCCAACGAGCCGGTCAATTCCCAATGTTCGCCGCCGGTCGGGCGCGATTGCCGCATCAAAATTGCATCCAATATGGGCTTTAAGCACGGTGCCCGTCTGAACGAGTTGTTCGGCAACCTGCACGACAGGATTGATCGGCATCACGAACGCGACTCCTTCGTGTCTGCCCCCTTGCGTCGCGATTGCCGTCAAGATACCGATGACTTCGCCCCGCAAATTGAGCAACATCCCGCCGCTGCTTCCGGGATTAACGGCCGCATCCGTCTGAAAAAAATCAACCCGCGGTGCGGCATTGTTTGCACCGGGTACATGCCGGCGACCCACCGCACTCACTACGCCCATCGAAACGCTCCGCTCCAGTCCAAAAGGGTTGCCGATTGCTAACACAATATCGCCGGTGTGAACCAGATCGGAGTTGCCGAATCGGGCAGGATTGTGCAATTCCTCTTCGACTTCAATGACGGCAATATCGAATTCCTCGTTGGAAATGACGTTGCGCACCGTGAGAATCCTTCGGTCATGCGTCAGGATTTCGATGGCACTGCGTTCGACGTGGGCGATGACATGACGATTGGTGAGAATCACTTGCTCGTCGGCAATCGTTGCAATGATTCCGCTGCCGGATTCATCCGCCGAATTTCCGCCGATAAGGACCCGGGCAACGGGACGGTAATTCCGTGTAACGCGAATGTTGACAATGGCGGGCGATGCTTGTTCGACATTTTGGCGGAAGAGCGAGCCGAGTTTTTCAAAGTATTCGGCATTGCTATTGCCATCCTGGGCAAGTGTCGGGCCAGCCAGGCAGAGACACAAAAACAGTGCAAGATTACGTTCCATCGTGCGGGCTATTATACCCTTTGGCTCAGAAAATAATAGCCCGATTGTTTCGCGGCGGCGGATGTCCCATTTTTGCTCTTGACCGATTCGCTCAAAATCGGTATCATACGCCAAAATATGCCGTCCCATTAAGGCAATGAAACTTCTACTCGCCTGCAACGAACGGAATTCGCAAACCGCTCTGGCCGAGAAACTGCAAAGACTCGGGCTTGCGGTCGTTCCGTGCGCCGATGGAAAAGAAGTTTTGCACGCCTTGCAAGCCGAAAAGTTCGACATCGTTCTATTCGACCTCGATATGTCTGGCGTCTGCGGACTGACCGTCCTCGAACACGCTAAAGCATTTGGAAACGATGCCGATTTGATCGTTCTCTCAAGCGAAGAAACACGCGATGACAGCAAAAGGGCTGACGGAATTACCCAAAAAATTATTAAACCATGCGAGAATGCAGATTTAGAGAAGGTTATACTACGCATTGCGGAGAATCGAAATGCCAAAAAGAAATACAATGCCCTCATCACGCAGTTCAATCAGGCCAGCGAAGACCGCAAACTGACAGGCCGCTCCGATGCGATGCAGCGGGTTTACCGCTTGATAGACAAAATTGCTCCGACGGAATCGACCGTTGTGATTCTTGGCGAAACCGGTACGGGCAAGGAACTTGCAGCCAAGGCGATACACGACAAAAGCCGGCGTGCGGCCAAGCCGTTCATTGCTGTAAATTGCGGTGCCCTGCCAGAGGCCTTGATTGAAAGCGAACTCTTCGGACACCGAAAAGGCAGTTTTACCGGAGCCGATGCAAATCGAACCGGACTGTTTGAAGTCGCAAACGGCGGGACATTATTCCTTGATGAAATCGGCGAATTGCCCAAAGGCGTCCAAGCAAAACTGCTTCGGTTTCTCGAAAGCGGCGAAGTGCGGAAAATCGGCGATAATACCGCGTCGGTATGCGATGTCCGTGTTGTTTGTGCGACGCTTCGCAAGTTGGAATCGATGGTTCAATCCGGCGAATTTCGGGAAGACCTTTGGTTTCGGATCAACACGTTTGAGATTCATCTTCCGCCGCTCAAAGACCGAAAGGAAGACCTGCCGGAATTGATATTGGTTTTGGCCAAAAGGTTCCGAAATGATTTGACGGCGACCGAGGCGGCAACACTTTTCACGCCGGAAGCGTACCGTTTGTTGTTGGATTATGATTATCCTGGTAATGTTCGGCAACTGGCCAATGCGATGGAGCATGCGTTGGTATTATCGGATCGGTTTCCGATCGGCGCGGAGGATTTGCCGGACATTTTCAGGCAGGATTCTGGGTCGGTCAATCAGTCGTTGCCGCAGAGAATGGAAGAACCGAGGGCGGAGGGCAAGGCAAATCGTCCGGTTGTCCGCAAGGAGTTGCCGAATTTTGAATTGCCAACATCGGAGTCCGCGAAATCGGAGTCAGGCATTGCGTATCGCAATTCGGCACAGGAATTAATGTCATTTGATCCTTCGCCGGAGGCGGCAACGCTTCGGGACTTGGAGATGAAGGCGATTGAATCGGCACTACATCGGCATGGGGGGAACAAATCCAAGGCTGCGGAGGAGTTGGGCATTAGTTTGAAAACGCTCTATAACAAGTTGAATCAGTTGGACAAACGCATTGCGTAGGGCTGGCAGCGTGCGAGTCCGTTTTTCGCTGGAACGTATTCATTTTTGCTGTGGACAAAAAATCGTCATTCCGGCGAAAGCCGGAATCCAGCCGAGCCGCGTGCGACCTATCCTGCTGGTTCCCGGCTTTCGCCGGGATGACGGAGCGGCGTCCAGAACAATTCTGAATATGCTCTAATACCCCCTACCGCCTCCCATGCCGCTGCCGCTTGAACCCCGACCGCCACTCGTAGGACCACTGGTGCTTCCGCCCATACCGCTGTCGCCTGAACTACTGCTACTGCTTCCCGAACTCGTTCCGCCAGTGCCGCCGCTTCCGCCGCCAATGCCCATCAAACTGCTACTGTTGGCAATGCGCTGACGCAAACTGATCAACACATCTTCAAATAAATCAATTTTGTCCTCTTCTACTTTAATCAACGCTTCCAACCGTCGAGCAAAATTGGCTTCGCGTCGCATTTGTTTGCCTGCCGCCTCGGCCAGCAACGTTTCCAGTTCTTCCACACGTTGCTTTGTGACGTCCGACAGACGCGCTCTGTTCAATAACCGCATCGCTTCGGAACGGTGCTCCACAAGGGTTGTGTAGGGATCGACAAGGTCGCCCAAATGAAACAGGAAGAGAGCAAGATGATACTGTGCAATCGGGTCGCCGATATTTGCCGCATTTTGGAAATAGCGATGTATCGTATGCAACTCTTCCAAATAGTAATCAGAACTCTGATAGACGCCGATAATATATCTAAAAGCCTTATAACGGCTTTCAATGTGGCGCATTTTGTCTTCTGCTCTGTCCAGCACTTGGCGTTCAATTTCTTCTTGGATTTCCTCTTCGGTCATTCCGACTTGGAAGTTTGGCATCATCCCGGCCATACCGCCCATGCTACTCATACCCATACCGCCATCGAACGGCATGCTACCGCCTCCGCTGAAGCCGCTTCCGTCATCATACGGGGGCGAATCATACGGATCATATGTACTGCTACCCATACCACTCATGCCCATTCCCATCATCCCCATCATACCGGACATTCCCGACATCATATCCGAGGACATTCCCGATGAAGCGGTTCTCAGGGCGGCTTGTTCTTCTCTGACTTCCCGTTCGACTTCCCGTCTGATCGTTGGGTCTTCCCTAAGTTGTTCCACGTATTCAGCTCTTTTCGCAACGGCTTCCGCACCCGACCAGTTAAAGGGGAAGTAGGCGGCCAGGGCATCAAGCAATCTGAATTTTTCCCGCATGTGGTAGTATGTGGATTCCCAATCCGTTTCGTTTTGTCTGAACAGGTTTCGGAACGATCGGACTTCACCCAGCCTCGCCGTCGATATTAAGGCCCCGGAGACGATCCTGCGTCGTATAACGGTATCAATGTTTCGGTTCAAGAACATCATCCGGTTGATTTCCATTTCGGAATACCAGTCATTTGCATCCCTTCCCTCGGCGGCCTCAATTTTCGCCAGGAGTTCGGTGTCTTGCGAACGATCCAGGTAATTGCTGATCATATCCAGCGTCAGCCGTTCGGAAAGGATTGGGCCCAGTGCCGCTTTGGCGATGATGATACTGTCAATTTGATAGGTCAACTGGCTATCGACGTGCGATACGAGGTATATTCCCATCAAAGTCTGTGCGGGGAACATCGGGTCCCTGAATTCGCTTCCTTCGGCGAATGTTTTCCAGCGATGGTTGGTGTACAATCTTCTCCAAGTCGGAGAGGTCGCAAAATCAGGGTCTTTCCCTTCTTTGAACAGTTGGGCATACCTGTTATGGTCGCTTTGGATGAGATTGAACCCTTGTGCCGGGGCAGTTGGCGAAACAAGGAGAGCGAACGCGACAAAGGCGAACGAAGTTATTGTTAAACGAGTCATGGCGGAGGAAGGTGTTAAGGTGTACAAACAATGTGCCTGCACCGCTCTTACGCAAATAGGCATGCGGTATTATACTCTATTTTTTCGGGATTTGTAACGTAATTCCAAAATTTTACACTTTTTTCGGGGGTTGCAGTTCCGTATTCCGCAGTTTCACCGGATATGCCGTTTGTGTGTTTTTGAGCGGGACGGGCAACAGCCGCGTCCCAGCGAACACAATGGCTGGCCCTCACCATTTCGCAAGCACGAACACGAAGTGCCGAGACGAAAAGAATACGCGACTGCCGGGCCTTGTCTCGGCAAGCCGCCGCTCGACCTCCTCCTCGCTGCCGTCCAGTTTATACGTCCCATCATTGGCAATCAATACATCATTCGCTCGCTTAATATACCGCAGCGGCTCCTCCGTGAACGGTGAATTCGGCACCTCGGCCAAATACTTCGGAACCAGTTGCTCCAATGTGTCGGGATTTTCGCCGCCATTGTCCGCTCGATACGCCGCCAAGGCAAATGCCACACTCGTTACCCGTCTGTCCCATTCGACACCCATCAATGCAAGCATCATCGGCTCTATCGACGGTACAATGTAATTTACCAAAAGATGAGCCGCCGCCTGCTGTTCGGGATTTTCATACACTTTCCGCTCAGAATACTCCCGCAGCCGACGCTCCAAACGGCCAGCCGCCAAAAGACGACGCTGCCAAGTCGGAAGCCAATAAATGTCATCAAAATCATCATAAAAGAAATTAGACCTTCTCAGAACTTCGTCCCAATCGTATTCCTTGCCGGAAAAAAACAATTCCCGAACCTCGGCGGCAAATTCCTCGTCAACATCGTCATTACTGTCCAAAATAAAACTAAAATACAACTCTTCCGCCGCTTTCGGTTCAACGGCAATTTGCTGTATCATCGCAAGTCCGCCCAAACGTTCTGCCAAACACCACATCGGCAACCACGGCAACGGGCCGATTTCTATTTCGATGGCATCGAACTCTTTCTTTTTCTGCAGGAACCAGTCGGCAGTTACGGCAGTCTGGACATTTGGCATATCGGCCAAGTAAACCGTTAGTTGATGATTTCCCATCCGTTGCATTGAGATTCCCACCAGTTCTTCGACGATGGTCGCCGCACTCTTTTGCATCGTACGGCCCATCCGCACAGCGGCAAATGCACCTTCCATAGCCTCATCGACATTTCCTCGGGCAAATTCCCAGTTCGCACGGCATACCAACAGCCTCACCACAGCCCGAAATGATTGAGTGTAGGGAAGCAGGGCATCATAAAACGAATGGCTGTCGCTTTGGGAAAACAATGGATGATAGTATCCCGTGCGATGTTTGGCCATATCACGCAGTTTTGCCGACAAATCGTCCGTTGCGTCAAGCCAGCGTGCGAGAAACGGGAATTCTTCCGTCGTCCAAGGCCGTTGCAGCGATTCCATAAGTTGGCTTGTTATAATCTCTTGAAAATACCAGTCGGGCGTTTCCGTTTCGATCCGTTGCATTGCCGTTTCATACTCTTCCTGCGTGATTCGGCCTGCTTCAAGACGGCTTTTGACGCGATTTCTCCTATTTTCCCGTACTTTTTCGAGCATCGAGACAAGTTCTTCCCTTGTGTAAATTTGCAGAAATGCTTCTTCATAGTAATCGTGCGTACGCAATGTCATCTCCGAGATTCCGGCGAGCGAGTCCAGCGGCGGCGGAGCGTCGAGGCCTATCATTTTCCAAAATCGTTCCCGATACTGACGTAGGGATTCGATTACCGCCTTCTGCTCCTCCGTTTGTTCTCCGTACTCTCGCAGGAGTGCTTCTTCGCGTTCGCCGCAAACCAGCGAAAAGACGCCGACGAGCAGGTTATTTTCCAGCGTCGTTTGGGCGGCGGCCTGTTCGTTGTATACCGTTAGGTAGTCGATACGGCCATCGGGTAGTTGCGGCTCCATCAGATACGTCGTCTCCGGCGAGAGCGTGATTTGGATTGTCCTCGGTTCGTCCGCGTAAACGGGCAGCGCGAGGAGGAGCAGGATGAGGGATAGTGTTCGTTTCATGGGAGTATTAGGGGGTTAGTTGCTAATTGTTAGGTGTATGTGTGGGAGGGGGTAAATGCCATCGAATATGCCAGCCGGATCGCCTGCGACGCGCAACGTTAGTTGCCGAATGTGCGAGTCACGGCTAACGTCTCGCGGTGTCCGTTTTGCCGGCGCATCGCATACAACGATTTCGACGACAGGATAACTCGGTTTCGCGGCCGCAATCGAATTTGCAACGTACAGTTCATCGAGCAGTTGGGCAAATTGCTGCCGGATGGACGGCGACGTGGTCGGCAATGCCTGCGGAGCCGTCGCGAGGACGACGGCCGGTTCAAACTGCGTCTGTACCGGCTGCGGTTGCGGGAGCAGGCAAACGACGAGGATTGCCAATGTTGCCGTTGCGAGAGCGTAAGCCGCGATTCGGGGCCGAAAGGAGGGTCGTCGGCAATCTGCCGTTCGCTTGGCGCAACGGACAACATCCAACGGCTTGAGTTGCCGCAGTTTTGCCTCAAATTCTCGCAATTTTGGATTAAGTTCGTCTGTCATCGTGTTTTCAAGCGTTTACGGAGCCCGTGGTATAAGCCAGGGATTCCCGTCATTCCTCCAGCATTTGGCGGAGCGTTTCGAGTGCTTCCTCATAGCGTCGGAACACCGTGGTTTTCGACTTGCCGAGCAGCGTTGCAATTTCGGAAAACGGCAAACCGTTCCAAATGTGCAGAGCAACGATTTCCCGTTGTTCGCGGTCGAGTTTTTCGAGGCTCAATGCAATTTTTTCGGCGTCGAACGGAGCGTCCTTTTCCGGCTGGAACAGGGGCGGTTCGTGCTGGTTTTCCCGGCGTTCCCGGCGTTTTTCGCTTCGTGCGGCGGAAATTGCACCATTTCGGACAGCGGTATAGAGCCAACCAACGACATTTTCCGGCGGATTTTTCTGTTGGCTCAACCGTTGAAACGCTTCTTGTACGACATCTTCGGCGGCGTGGAGGCTGCGACCGGCAAAAAACTGCCGGGCATAGAACACCAGCGCGTTGCCGTGTGCGTTAAGGGCGTCTTCGATCATTGTCGGCGGAATGGACATATCCGTCATAATTATAACGCCGCCGCCGCGGCCAGCGTTTCACAAAATGAAAAAATACAAGTCATAATACGTGTACTCGAAAAACGAAAGGAAAATGCAATGCTCATCAAAATTTGCGGAATCACCACACCGGAGACGGCCATCGCCTGTTGCGAGGCGGGTGCCGATATGATCGGCCTCGTCCATTTTCCGCCGAGCCCCCGGCATCTCGACGCTTCGCAAATCGGCGAAATCCTTGATGCCGTCAAGCCGATGAAGCGGCATACCGTTCTTGTCGTTGTCGAACAGTTGCCGACGGAACACGTCGTATCGCGGTTTGATTACATTCAGCCGTATGGAAAAGTCCAATTTGACATTCCGATGAAGCGGATTCACGTTATCAAGGATGAAGCCGCATTTGCGGGCAGGATGAATGACCATACCGCTGAATCCGGGCAGGATTTGTATGCGTTGGAGATGTCATCGGGTGTATTGCCGGGCGGAAACGGTGCGGCCTGGGATTGGTCCTCGGCCCGGCCGTTTTGTGAACGTTACCGTACATTGATTGCCGGCGGAGTAACACCGGAGAACGTTGCCGAGGTGATCCGCGATGCTAATCCTTTCGGCATCGACGTTTCCAGCGGTGTGGAGGCCTCGCCGGGCGTGAAAGACATAGAGAAGGTCAGACGGCTGATCGCGAATGCTCAAAAAGTCGGGAACGCACGGGGCGAAACTCCATCCACGGCGATGCAATCATTCATTTTTGTCGGCTATCGCGGGACCGGAAAGACGACCGTTGCCCGAAAACTTGCAGAACGGCTCGGAATCCCTGCGATTGATGCCGATGCGGAAATCCAACGGCAATCAGGAAAAAGCATTGCGGAAATCTTCGCCCAAGACGGCGAAGCCGCATTCCGAGATACGGAGGAATCCGTCATTGCAGAGATTTTGCAGTCGACGAGTCCGCTTGTTTTGGCAACAGGCGGCGGAGCAATTTTACGGGAAAATACGCGAAAACGGCTCCGCCAATCAGGACGCGTATTCTGGCTGACCGCGTTACCGGACACAATTTTACAGCGAATTACCAGCGACGTTGCCACCGAAACGATGCGTCCGAACCTGACATCATTGCCAATGCGAGAGGAAATTATCGCGATATTGGGACAACGACAACCATTGTATGGCGAAGTTGCACACGAGCGGGTCGATACGGATTGCCGAACGGCCGACGAAATCGTTGAAATCGTCATTCGCTCCAAAAGGGCCTAATAAACCCGTCCTTTACCCGTTGCGGACCGTTACAACCCGTACAATCGGTACTTTCCGGGCTTTCTCTAGTCCGCAAAGGCCGCTGGCCGATACGAAGAGAGTGGTGCATTGTCTCACAAGGGAAAAAACACCGGAAAACGAAGTTAAAAGGAAAAATCCCATGCCAAGGACGCTTATCGGAAAACATCGAGTTCTTAGCCTCACCGGACACATCGTCGTACTTGCGCTCCTTTTCTGTCTTCCTGGCCAAAACGGGTTTGCGCAAAGCGAAACGCCGATTTTCGTCGGTTGGAGTTACAATACCCGGCAATCGGCCGCGGCCTTAAACGACCTCCAAGCCGTTTGGGGACCGGAAAATCCGACGATATTCGCTCCGCTGGTCAACAATCCTCGCCAATCCGTCGATCAATTTCGCGGGACGGAACTCGTTGCCAGTTCGGCTGCAATGGCCCTGTGGAGGCCCTGGGATATTACACACCAACGAGTCCGCACGCTCCGAGATGAAAAAGGTTGGCATACCTGGGGAGAAGGGTATTATCGGCTTGGTACTGTTGGTGCGGATGATCGAACCGGCGCACGCAGATATACGACTTCCCGACCCGGGACGATGTTCGGTGCTGATTACGGAAACAGCAAACATTGGCAGTTCGGCGGAGCGTTTGGTTACGCCTTCCCGACGATTGATAATTCGCTCGGAAAAATCTGCGGGGATGATATTACCGTCGGACTGTATTCAAAATACAACTTCTTTGAACAAGGGACGCTCAGCACGTTTCTGGGATACGGATATCAGCACTACAACCTGCGACGCAATGGTTTCGGTAATGCGGTTCACCGCGGCTCCTATAACGGCGATGCAGGATATGCAAGCATCGAGTACGTACAGATGCTGCGTTTTGAAGATATTGTTGCCCTGATGCCGCTTATTGCCGTCGATCACCAGACGGCATGGACGAAAAAATTCACGGAAACTCCCCACTCCAATCAATGGAGTCAGTCGGTCTCGGGCTCGAATATGAGTCGAACGATGTTCCGTTTCGGCGTGGACAGTAAATGGGACATTTTCCTGATGGGAACATTTGACGTCGCAAGTCGGTTGCAATGCGCGATTTTGCTCGACGGTGATCGGCGTTCGCGGGTTGAGGCGACCGTTCCGTTGGGCGGTGCATCAATGAATTTACGGGGCACCGACATGGGCTGGTTTGAAGCCAATGCCGGTTTAACGGCTTCGGGCGAATACGGACACCGATTTAACTGGTTTGTTGATTTAGATGCGTTCACGACGGGTTGTATTCTTGCCGTGCAGGGGCAGATGGGCATTTCGACTCGTTGGTAGGCGAGCCGCCAGTGGCTCGTTCGGAGACAGTCCTGTAATTCCCCTGTGCAAGTTGGCGGTCTGGTCATCTGCGGCGTCGATGGCGATTTCCCAATGGGCGGGATTTTCACGGTAACGCTGCCATCGGCGATGGCGAAATTCGTTGCGGAATCGGCAAGGATGTGATACGGCCATTTGCGGAGCCCGTGGCGTGAGCAAGTGCCGGGCTTGACTTTTCTTCCCTTTCCGTTCAGAATGGCGGTGTTTCGTTTTCAGAGGATTTCCCTATGGACTCTACAAGTGTTGCCGACGTCGAATTTCTGGCCCAAACAAAAGTTGCAGACTGCTACCAATGCGGAAAATGCTCCGCAGGCTGTCCCCGAGCCGAACAAATGGATGTCCTGCCCAGTACCGTCATCCGATTAGTCCAATATGACGAAATCAAAAAAGCGGCAAGTGCGGAATCCATTTGGCAATGCGTGTCGTGTTTGACCTGTTCGACACGCTGTCCCAAATCGGTCGACATCGCCGGCGTTATGGATGCACTCAAAGAAATATCCATCAAAATGAAATGCGTGCATCCCAAACATCGACGCGTATTGGCTTTCCAACGCTCGTTTTTGAATGCCGTCAAACGCAATGGCCGAACCAATGAAGTTGAAATGGTTGCGGAATACAAAATTCGGGGATTTTTGGGCGATGCCAATCCGATTTTGGCGATGAAGGATGCCGACCTTGGCTTGCCGATGTTGAAACGCAATAAATTGCATCTTCAAGTCGGCTCGCCCGTCAAGGATAAGGCCCTTGTCAAACGGATTTTCGCCAAATGCGGCGAAGGGTAGGGAATGCGGCTCTACGCAACCACCTTGAGTGCCGGTGTGGCAAACGCATCGCTTTCGCTGTACTCAGGAAATGCCGCAACTATGTCCGTGATGTCTATCATTCCAATCGGAATGCCTTGCTCGTCCGTAACCGGCAATTCACTGATCCGCTTTTCGCCCATCATCGCAATCGCCTCCAGCATCCGCGTACCCGATTTGACCGAGGCCGGCCGCAATGTCATCGAACTGCGAACCGGGATGTCCAAAAAATGCTCCAGCCGCTGCTCAAAAAGCCTGGCCAAATCACTGTCCGTAAAAATTCCCGACAGTCGGCCTTCGGGACACGTCAACAAAATCGCGCCCGAACGCCGACCCGATATGCTGTGCCGTGTGAAGACATCGCGGATGCTCTCCGAGTCCGGTGCGATTCGGCAACGATCCAATTCCCGCATGTGTTCATCCACCAGGCTCAATTTGCGTCCCAACGCTCCGCCAGGATGCAGTTTGGCAAAATGTTCCGCTTGAAATCCCCGACGCTCGCTGACGGTCAGAGCCAGGGCATCGCCCAGGGCAATCATCACGGCCGTACTGGTACTGGGTGCGAGTCCATTCGCATCGGCTTCGGCAATCCGGCCAATGGGCAGAACGATTTCGGAACTTCGGGCGAGCGTGCTTTGATCCGAAGCGGTAATTGCAATGATTGAAATGCGGAGCGAGCGGAGGGTTGGCAGAATGCGTGTAATTTCTTCGGTTTCGCCGCTTTGGGAAAATATGATGATGACATCGCCGGATTTGATTTTACCCAAATCGCCGTGAATGGCTTCGGCGGGATGGAGAAAATGCGAGGGCGAGCCCGTCGAAGAGAGTGTTGCGGAGACTTTTTGTCCGACGAGACCGGCTTTTCCGATACCGCAGACGATGATGGTTCCTTCGCAATAGAGGATTCGATAGACGGCTTGCAGGAATCGGGCATCGAGTTGCGAGGCGAGTTGCAAAATCGACGAGGATTCATGTTGAATAATTTGTTTTCCAATCGTGAGAACGTCCAGCATTTATGGTATATTAACTAAAGCGCAAGTTGACCGACGGGCATGGTAGGTAATATCGCCAAACTGGTCAAGAGCAAATGCCGGTTTTACTGCCAGCGCCTTGTGTTTTGTGCGAGACAAGTAAAAACATTCAATTCCGTGCCGTTTATTGGATATGTTCAGCCTATTTCAACCCCATTTAATTCTCGATTCCATCTTCGACGTTACACCGGAATTGCTCCAACAGCACGGCCTGCGTTCGCTCTTGCTTGACGTCGACTCGACGCTTAAACGCTATCGAGCAACGGAAATCCCTCTGGATGCCGTCCAGTGGATCGAATCGCTGCAAAAATCCGGGATCGCATTTTGCCTGCTTTCCAATGGCCGTGAACCGAGGATACGGCCGATTGCCGAGCAGGTTAAACTTCCCTTCATTGCACCGGCTATGAAGCCGATGCCATTTGGTTGTTGGAAAGCAATCAAGGCGAATCAATTTAATACAAGCGAGACCGCGATCATTGGCGATCAGATTTTTGCGGACATTTTGGCGGGCAAGTTTGCCAAAATTTTTACGATTTTGGTAACGCCGATCAATCCTGAGGAAGAGCATTGGTACACGCGGATGAAACGGCCTTTTGAGCGATGGGTGATTAATAGGCAGTCCCTCGCTCGCGTTACGGGCTCTGTGCGTTGCGTCGTCTGTAATCGCCTCCAAACACCTTGCAATACACCCCGCAACAACTAGAATAAGATGCAATCTTGCCGCCCAACCAACACACGATGGGATTTTTCGACCGAATTAAACAAGGACTCGCCAAAACTGTCTCGATTCTCAATACCGACATCCGAGATATTTTCAAATCGTCAGGACGACTCGTCGACGATGCCTTCCTAAACGAAATGTTTGAAACATTCGTCAAAACCGATATGGGCGTTGCCGTTGCAAAAGAAATTATCGACGAAGTGCGGCAACAATTCCAAAGCCGAGTTGCCGAAATGCACGAAGTCCTGGCCGTCGTCAAAGAAAAACTCAAAAACACGATGGCCCAGCCGACCGCTCCCATCGTTTTTGCCGAGTCCGGGCCGACGGTGATTATGGTTTGCGGAGTCAACGGAAGCGGGAAAACGACGACGATTGCCAAACTGACCGCAATGCTCATCGCCGAAAAAAAAAGTGTGGTTCTCGGAGCGGCGGATACCTTTCGGGCGGCCGCCGTCGAACAGTTGACCGTTTGGGCAAATCGTCTCGGTGCGACGATTGTTACAGGGCAGAGCGGCGGCGATCCCGCCAGTGTGGCTCACAAAGCCGTCGCAAAAGCACTGGAAATCAAGGCCGACGTTTGCATTGTCGATACGGCAGGCCGACTGCAAACGCAGAAAAATCTGATGCAGGAATTGGAGAAAATCCGCCGCGTCATCGGCAAACAGGTTCCTGACGCACCGCACGAAGTGCTTTTAATTTTGGACGCAACGACGGGACAAAACGGGATTAGTCAGGCGGCGCATTTTTCGGAGGCAGTCCAATGTACGGGCTTGGTGCTTGCGAAGTTGGACGGCACGGCCAAGGGCGGCGTCGCGATTGCGATTCGCAAGCAGATGGACTTGCCGGTCAAGTTTGTGGGCTTGGGCGAAACGGCGGACGATTTGGCCGTATTCGATGCCAACGAGTTCGTCGAGGCTCTGTTCGATGAATGTTAGCCGTATCGCTCTACCCCGGCGGCCAGGCGAGCGGGCGTCCGCCCAATAAATGAAAGTGCAAATGGTAAACCGTTTGTCCGCCGTCGTTTCCGCAGTTTGTAACGACACGGTAGCCGTTTTCCAAGCCAAGTTTTTGGGCCAATGTGCGAATCACGCCGAAGAGATGTCCGAGCAGTTCGGCATCATCCCCGGTCAGTTGGTTGGCCGACGCGATTTCTTTTTTCGGAATGACCAAAACATGCACCGGGGCCTGGGGATTCACGTCGTGAAATGCCAGACAGAGTTCATCTTCGTGAACAATGTTAGCGGGAATTTCCTTGTCAATGATCCGTTTGAAAATCGTTTTTTCAGACATTGTCAACAGTGTAGCGTTTCGCAAAAAAAAAGCAAGAAGGCTTCCTATCGGGTTATTTCGCCGTGAATTCGCCGAGGGCTTAACGTCCCCCGCTGGACAAACGGCATTTTTATAGTACAATTTGCTCGAAATCCGTACCTTACCCCACAACAATTACAATGCAGAAAGGAGAAAATTTGTGGTCAAATTAGTCATTCGAGATAAAGAATCTATCCAAGAAGCAGTTCGTCGATTTCGTAAATTGATCGAACGCAGCGGTCTTAAACGGGAAATGCGCCGGCGGGAACATTTTGAAAAACCGAGCGAAACCAAGCGGCGAGCACGGCTACGAGCCATACACAAAGTCCGAATCCAACAGCGGATCGCCAACGAAGGAATGAAATAGGGCTGACTAATTCGGCAAATTCCGATAGAATAGTACCGTACGTTGTTTTTGTACAAGTCCCTATGTTCACGGCGGTTTGTCCTCATTGCTCGCTTGCCTACAGCCTCGATGACTCTCTCATCGGGAAACGAGCAACGTGCAAACAATGTCGGCAAATCTTCGAACTTATAAGAACCGTTGAAATTCACGGTACGACCGTCCAGGTTCCAAACGACGCGGATTCGACCTGCGATTTTCAACTGCAACAGCCCGTTGCCGACGCTCCCGTAAAAAAAGTTGAACAATTCTCGCCCGAATCCGGCCTCTGGAACGTCGGCGACATCATTCTCGGCGTCTACGAAGTTCGCCCCATCGCCGAAGGCATCACACACTCCGAAGGCGGCGTCGGCGTCGTGAATCGAATCTATCACCGAGAATGGGATATGGACCTCGCCGTCAAAAGTCCCAAACCGCAATTTTTCCAGTCCGAACACGGGAAACGCAGTTACGAACAAGAAGCACAGACTTGGATCGAACTCGGCCTGCATCCCAACATCGTAACGTGTTATCTCGTCCGACGCATCGGCGGGATTCCCCGACTTTTCGCCGAATTCCTTCCCGAAGGCAGTCTCCGCGATTGGATCATCGACGGCAAACTCTATCACGACGGGAAAGAGGAATCCCTGCTCCGTATACTCAACATTGCCATCCAATTCGCCTGGGGGCTTCATCACGCCCATCGGCAATCGCTGCTGCACCTCGATGTGAAGCCCGCCAACGTGATGATGTCCGACCAAACCGCCAAAGTTTCGGACTTCGGCCTCTCGCAAATTGCGATGGGAAGCGACGACCAGGAATCCGACCAATACCTCACCGTCGGGCTCACGCCCGGCTATTGCTCGCCGGAACAATATCTTTCCGTTGACCTCATCAAAAAACAGAAGTTTAGCCAGATTCCGAAGTTGACCGTCCAAACCGACATTTGGTCTTGGGCCGTCAGCATATTCGGAATGTTTTTCGGCGGCCCGCCGTGCAATCGACAAGGCGGGCAGAGTGCTCGGACCGTATTTCAGGAATTTTTGAACAACCCGACGCCGGAAAGATGTCCGCCCGTCCCCAATGCCGTTGCGGAACTCTTAATGCAATGCTTCGAGCACGAGCCGACCCGTCGGCCCGAGTCGATGGAGCAAGTTGCCGACATTTTAACGAAAATTTACAGCGATGTCGTTGGCACTGAATTTCCGCGTCCCAAACCAATCAATGCAACTTGGACGCCCGACAGCATCAACAACCGAGCGGTTTCGCTGCTTGACTTGAACAAGCCGGAAGAGTCGGCCAAGTTGTTCAATCAGGCCATCGCGATTCAACCTTGGCATCCCGCCGTGACGTATAACCGGACGATATTGTCCTGGCGGCTTGCCCAACTGACGGACCTCGATGTCATCGAGCAGTTGGAGACGTTAATCAAGATGCGTCCGCAGGAGTCGAGTGCGTATTATGCACTTGGTTTAGCCCAACGTGAACGGGGCAGTTTGGCGTCGGCGTTGGAAACGTTCAATGAAGCCCTGGCGATGCAAGACCGCGATGATGTCCGCCGGGCGATTGCCGCAACGGAGCCGTTGACGAATGATGAACCGAGACTGCTCAATCATTTTGCCCTGGCCGACGCTCCCGAACGCAAAGTTTATGTCGATCGCAAAGGGGAATTCATTGTATTTTACAGCGAGCCGCAGATTTTGGTTTGCCATTCGACCGCCAGCGGGGAACTGTGTCGGACGTTCAAAATGCCGAACGGGCCACCCGGCGGGCCGCAATCGACCTTGGGGCAATCTGCACAGGAGCATCCCGCATTGAGCACCGACTTGCTTTGGGAACTTTGTGCGGAGCCGGACGGATTGTCGATACGGCGCGTCGGAGTTGAAGCCGCCCACAGTTTTCGGCAAATTCATTGGGGCCGGCGATTTAGCACCGACAAACCCTCCCATCAAGTCATTCTGCCGGACAAAGCACTGCTCGGCGATGTGGTGCAAAACCGCGTCGATATTTCCAACATCACCACAAAACGGACAATCGGCACCCTGCAAGGACACGAAGGCCGAATCACGGCCTTCGCATTCAATACGACGGGCCGATTTGCACTTACGGCGGGCGAAGACCGTACTCTTCGGCTTTGGGAGTTGCCGTCTTGCCGATGTTTGCGGACGTTTACGATGCCCAAACAGACGATTGATGCCGTGTATCTCGACCCCAGCGGATTGTTCGCGTTGTCGGCAACGGCAAACGGGTCGATTCGGCTTTGGTCAACGGCGGTTTTATGCCGATCGCGGGCATTTCGGGCTCCGCTCCAACTGTCCCACGTAACCAGTGCCGAGGAAGCAGGCCGACAACAGTCCGAAATGGAGCGAATGTGCAATGAAATCCGCCAAGCCGTCAAAAAACGCGAATACGGCATCGCCCTGGATTGGATGGAAAAGGCAAAGCAACACTCCGGTTGGGAGGCCGCCCGATATGCGTTGGAACTCGAAGGAATCGGCGATAAAATCCGGCGGCGCACCGTTCGGGAATCCTTCGATTCCGCATTGTGTACGCATCGGCTAAGCGGACATCAGGAGGCAATTTCCAGCGTTGCCATCTCGCTGGATGCCAATTTAATCGCATCGGCGGGACAGGACGGAGAAATCCGTGTTTGGAACATTGCCGAACAAAAATGCGTTGCGGATATTGAAGCCCATCAAGACGAAGTCCGCGGCGTTGTTTTGACGACGGACTCCAAGTTTTTGATTTCCGGCAGTCGGGACGGAAGCGTGCAGGTTTGGAATATCAGCACCGGCCAATCCGTTCGGAAATTCGGCGAACGGATTATGACCCTGACGAAAATCGCCCTCAATCCGCAGGGCCGAACGGTCGCGATCGGCGATGGGTCAGGAACGGTAATCCTTTGGGATGTTTTGGGGAATTCGGTTGTTGACCGGCTGACCAGTCAGAACGGCGGAGTGAGTGCAATTCGATTCAGCCGGGATGGTCGGCATCTTGCCGTCGGCGGCAATGATGGTTCCGTGATGATTTGGTCGGTCAATGGTGCTTCAAGCAGTATGCCGGTCAACATTATCCGCGAGCATCAATCTCCCGTAACGGTAACGACGTTGTCGCTCGATATGACGCGGTGTTTTTCGGCGGATCGGAGCGGATATATTTCTGTTCGGAATTTGCAAGCGGGTCGGCAGGAACAGTTTTTTCAGGGGCATACTGGCGAGATTACCGGCTTGGAGTTGTTGGCGGATTCGCGGTTTTTGTTTTCGTCGGCAAAGGATGGTTTGATCAAGACTTGGAGTTTGACGGGTGTGCCGATGACGTCGTCGACGATAGAGGGGCATCCGTCGGCGATCACGTCGATGCGTTTGGAAATATCGGGCCGCCGTTTGGTAACGGGCTGTGCGGATGGAGTGGTTCGTGCTTGGGAAGTATTGTGGGATCACCGATTTGTGGAATGGCAGTCGATCACTCCGCAGGCGAAGTCGGCAATGCTGGTATTGTTATCGTTGTATTCGGAGGATGGGATTGCGGTGCCGAGGGTTGATGAGGCGATTGCAGCGCGGATTTTATTGGAGATGGACTACAGTGGTTTCGGAACGATTCCGCAAGATGCGTTGCAACAAGCGTTATCCGATTTGCTTACGGCATGGGGGTAATGGAGCCGCAGACGCTCCTTCCGGCGCAGAACCATTGCAATCGCTAAAAATTGTGCTACACTGCGCATGCAGTTCGAAATCGTGAAAAATGCCATGACCGATTCCACGCCCGCCGCTCCCCAACCGCCGTTTTGCACGAACTGCGGAAATGCCGTTGCCAAACAGGCGATTGTCTGTATGTCTTGTGGAGCCCGACCGTTCGAGCATAAAAAATTCTGCCGTCAGTGCAGTGTGAAACTCAATCCTGAACAGGTCATCTGCATCCAGTGCGGGGCATTCGTTACCGGTTGCGACTTTGTCGGTGCTTCTCCCGCCGATACCACCAAGAAACTCAACACTTATTTCAAAGTGATGTGGATTACGCTGGTAGTCGCATTAGTCGCATCGCCGTTCTACCACATCGCCATTGGTCTTGCCTTTGGCGTTATCACTTTGATTGTTTCGCTGGTCTATTGTTGTATGCTGCACTATCAGTTATGGAAACTGATTCCGCGAGATATTGCCAGAACCACACCGGGCATCGCCGTTGGTTTTCTATTCATACCCTTTTTCAATTTTTACTGGTGCTTTGTCTCTTATTTTGGATTAAGCAAAGACCTGAATAAAACGCTTCGGCAACGTGGAATATCACATCAGGTGAGCGAAGGTTTGGGACTATCCTGTGCCATTTTCAGCGTCCTTTCTTGGGTTGCTTTGATTGATGATTCGATTCTTAGCGTTTTAATTACCGTTGCGGGATGTATCGTTTGCATTTTCTTTTACAAGTCCGTCAAGGATGGAGCCATTGCCTTGTTGGAACAGGAGCAGTAAGCACGCGGCCCGTTACGCATTCGTCCGCAGTAAGCCCGGCGAGACATCCAAGTCCAGCGGCTCAAACAGTCCCGCACGATAACGCTCTATCGCAATCGCTCCCATTACGGCATTGTCCGTACACAAAGCAAGCGGAGCAATGTACAGGCGAAATCCCCTGTCTTGAGCCGCCGCCTCCATCTTTTGCCGAAATCGACTGTTTGCCGCCACCCCACCACCAACACACAATGTCGAAAGTCCCGTCTGCTGCAACGCTTGCACCGATTTGCCGACCAAACAATCAACTGCCGCTTCCTGAAACGATGCCGCAACATCCGCAATTTCCGATTCGCTGTACGCCTCGCAAGGCAAAGCGGCAAACGAAACTTTTCCCTGACCAAAAAGATGATACCGAACCGCCGTCTTCAAGCCGCTAAAACTAAATGCCAGCCGCTCTTCGTGCAACAGCGACCGCGGAAAGGCAAACGCTTTGGGATTGCCGCCGGTTGCCGCCTTTTGGATTGCCGGCCCGCCCGGAAAGGGCAAGCCGAGCATCGACGCAACTTTATCAAAGGCTTCGCCAGCCGCATCATCAATCGTCCCGCCGAGAAAGGTAAAATCAATCGCTCCATCGCATCGGTACAAACTGGTATGTCCGCCGCTGACAATGAGACCGACGCACGGAAAAATGTCCCCGTCAGCCAACTCATCTTTGAACGCGACTTTGCAGGCGTAAATATGTGCTTGGAGGTGATTTATGGCGATGAGAGGTTTCTGCAAAGCGAGGGCGAGCGTTTTGGCGGCGATGAGCCCAACGAGGAGCGAGCCGGCGAGTCCGGGCATATTGGCGACGGCCACGGCATCGAGGTCGGCAAGGGTGATATTTGCTCGGCGGAGCGTTTCGTCGATGACAGGCAGGATATTTTCCAGGTGTGCTCTGGAGGCGATTTCGGGCACGACGCCGCCGAATTTTTGGTGCAGGGCATCTTGCGTTGCCACGACGCTGCCGAGGACGTCGAGCGAATCGGTAACGACGGCGGCGGCGGTTTCGTCGCAGGTCGTTTCGAGCGTTAAAATTTTAATGGGATGGTTGCCGGATTTCATTGACATAACAAATTTTCATAGACATTTTTTGTCATCCCGGCGAAAGCCGGGAACCAGTCGAGCGACTCGCAACCAGTTCCTCTGGGTTCCGGCTTTCGCCGGAATGACGGAGGGACCGGAATGACGGGGCGATTCCTGACCAATGTGGGATACACCCTAGCGATGCAATTTGAATCGGCCAACCAATTTTTGCAGTTCCGATGCCAAACTGGACATTTCGTTTGCCGCACTCGCCGATTGCTCCGCCACCGCCGTGTTCTGCTGCGTAACCGTATCAATTTGTTGCAAACCTATCGTGATCTGGCCAACTCCCTGTGCCTGCTCATTGCTCGCAGTGGCAATGCCCGCCACAAGGTCCGTCGTCTGCTTCACCTTCTCCACAATCGCATTGAGCACTTCAGCCGTTTGATCCGCTATTTTCCCGCCACGCTCAATCTCCGTTCCGCTATTCGCAATCAAATCCGAGGTTTCCTTGGCCGCTTTAGCACTACGGGCTGCAAGATTTCGCACCTCTTCCGCAACAACCGAAAAACCCTTGCCATGCTGCCCCGCCCGAGCCGCCTCCACCGCCGCATTGAGTGCAAGCAAATTCGTCTGGAATGCAATGTCATCAATAACCTTGATGACCCGCTGAATTTCATCCGAATTATGCGTAATCTGCCGCATTGATTCCGTCATATCTGTCATCGCTTCCTGGCCGTCCGCCGCCGCTTGGTTTGCCTGCTGTGCCAAATTACGCGCTTGACTGGCATTTTCCGCATTTTGCTTCGTCTGACTGCTGATTTGGCTCATCGACGCAGTGATTTGCTCCAGACTCGCCGCCGTTTCCTGCGACCCATCGGCAAGATTTTGAGCCGCAGTCGTTACTTCGCTAGAACCCGTCGCAACCTGCGTTACGCTGGCATCAATTTCACGCAAAACTTCGTTGACTTGGGAAATCATCTTTGCCAATGCAGTGTTCAAGACATCGACATCACTCTTTGCACTGACGGTATGCGTCCAATCGCCATCGGCAAGATGCGATGCTAATTCCGCAATTTTTGTATCACTTTGCAGAATGGTCTTAATTCCGCGTCCCAAGTTGCCGATTTCGTCTTTTCGCTCCAAAAGATGTCCCGGAACATTCACGGAGAGATCGCCCTGTTCGGACAGTGCTCGCAAGATTTCGACTCCTTCTGAAATAGGCGTCGAAAACGCCCTGCCGAAGAGAAATGCACCCGGCAACACAATCACGATAATGCCTGCAACGAAAAATATCATCATGCGCACCGCCCAGGAACTTTCATTCCCCAATTCGCCCTTCGCTTTTACGTCGGTTTCTTTGACGGTCTGTATCATGCCTGCAAGGCGTTCGGCCACATCGGCATTCAGGTTATTCAGCACCGTTTGGATGTCATTCGCTTTGCTCAAGACTCTTTCCTGTTCCGCAGTCAGGACAATCCCCCAGGGCGTTGGAAATTTCCCGATGTGGAGCGGAGCAAGAACTTCGTAATAGTCGATGGTTCCCGTGCGAAAATCTTTGGCGACGTGGGAAAACGGCGTACCGGCCCTGACGGCTTCGAGAAGCCGTTGCCGACCAGGAATATCTCGGAGCGTTTTTTCTTCGACAACGAATGACCTGTCAGGATGGCCGACGAACATGCCGTCTTGGTTGACCAAATAGACGAAACCGGTCTCGTGCGGCTTGTATTGTCCCAGAATATCGTCGATGAAGTCCATAGTAATGTCGACTCCGGCCACTCCGATGACTTCGCCGTTCACGATAATCGGCACCGAGGTCGACATCAGAAAAATCCCTTCGTAATCGTAGGGGTCGGTAACGAATTCCAGCCGGGAATGTTTGGGTCCGGCATAGTACGAGGTGGTATCCGGGTCGACGAGCGGCTCGGTTCCCGTGAGTCCTTCGTTGTTGAAAAGCCAGGGGAGAAATCGGCCATCGTCATCGCATCCAAGATCGGTCATTCCCTTAAATTCGTCGTCCCTGCCGTCGAAGGCGTCGGGCTCGAAACCGATCCAAACACCGACGAAGTCGGGATGTCGGTTTACCACACCGCCGAACATCCGCAGGACAACCTGTCGGTCGAGTTCATCTTCGGGCGTTTCCGCTTTGTACCCTTCGACAGCGGAGGCCAGTGTTCGGGCGGTATCCATCGCCAGTTCGATAACGGCTCGAACTTGAGCGGCAACGCCGCCAGCCATTTCATGCATGTGTTCGCTGCTCAAGTCGGAAATGGTTTCTGATGTATTATTGACAACGGTCGCGAAAGAGCTGGTCATAGCGTTTCCCATCGCGGACATGGCGTCATCCAATTCGGCCTCAACCGATTGCATGCTATTGCTTGCAGTTTGTGTGATGACGCGAAGGCTGTAGGTTGAGAACAGCAAGAGCAGCAGGCAGACGGAGAGGACGGCGGACGCGATAACGAGGACGAGTTGCGTCGAAATTTTGTAGTCGGAGAGTTTCATAAAGTACGGTCCTGCTAAGCCAAGGCTAAACTAACCAGGCAATCCGTTTGACTGCGAAGGGTCAAGTGCATTCTAGTCCATAATGGGGGGGTATGTCAATGGCCGGGGCGTGCAAGCCTGGGCAACGCCGAGCAAACCATTCCAGCCAAGACAATGCCCGCTTGCAACGGATAATTACGACAAATTTGCATTACGTTCATAAAGTTCCTTTTGACTGACAATAATGAAGTCGGTATAAATACCACAAAACAAACGCAGATACCAATAGCACATTACACAAAACGATCAAAAGTATGCGTCGTTTGCGAACGTCACGCTCCAGCGACTCTAAATCAAGTCCCAATCCTACGATTCGTTCGCCATCCCAGACCAATTCTCCTACACCGGGCGGCTTGGAGTCTAAGTGCCAATGCACCGGAGCATCAGGTGTTAGTGGTGCTATGTTTTCCAACGCAAAACGCTCTGCTGAAATAGATTGATTGATCGATATGTACTCCAAAGTTCCTTCTTCACGCGAGTATAGTTTTTCTCTTATTCCTTCAATTTGTGTATATGTCCAACTAGAGGGATACCATAACTCTGTTTCCGAATCCTGTGTTAGCCGATTCTCCAAAATTCCAACTGTTGGTGAATACTCATGTGCATTCGGATCAATCGACGGGTAGGCATATTGCGTCAGAGCCACTTCTTTTCGAAGCAGATGCCGTAACTTATCAAACCATACAGTATTTGTTCCCTGAGTGCGGCTCGGCCGGAGATATTCGGTTTTTTCACTGCCGAACAATTCTCGACCATCATCGCCAATGACTTTTCGATCTGTCGCGATAATGTCGAGAACCCAATGCCAAGATACTTTAATGCATGCATCACCATCCAGAATATCCTCTTCTATCTTCAGACCGAAAAAGCCTCCTTTATCATCTTGAAGGGCCTCCTCCAGATTGCTTTTCCATCTGCCTTCTTCCCCTTTGAGAATATCAACGAAATCTCCTAATGGCAATCTTTCAATATTTCCTGTCGAACCGCCGACCATTCCTATTCGATATAAATACGGAGGAGTCGGAATAGAGAATTCCAGGGTATTTCTTGAATTTTTAAGCACAACCGAATAGTCGGCGGGATATATTTCCAACTGATCTAAACGGATGTCATAAATGTTCATATCAGCGGGAAGCGGGGTACCCATCATCGACGATGGGCTGCTTCTGAAGTAGGCAAAGGTATCTTGCTGGAAGCAGTTAAACGCATAGCCTATAAAACTACCACCATCTTGTCGAATGATCAACGCTTTGTCGCCATCAAAAACGATGTGTAATTCTTTTTTATGCGACATATCAGGGTACCGTTCGTTTCGCACCGAAAATGCAAGTAGCATTTCTCCTCGCTCGATTTTTTTCGAGACTGCAACACACTCCTCGAACAGCCGCGCAGCCTGCAACCGCAACGGGTCGTTGGCATACACCACCGTCGAAAATGAGGCACAAATCGCCAATGGAGCGAAAAAGCGAGCGATGATATTTTTTGACATGCCTTTCAGAAATACTGGAGAAATACTGGATCAATGCCGAGCAGATGAGGCCATTGTAGCATGCTTTCCAGCGGAAATAAAGTTCAAAAATGGGTTTCGGCACTGGACGGTCAGGAGCAAAACGAAAACGCTCTCCCTTGCCAGACCGCTTGCCGTAGAGTATAACGCATCATATCAAACGTATGTCCGTTCCGGTTCGCAATGACCGTCGCCAATCCGATTGCCTGGGGATTGCTCCTCTTGGCCGTCCCCATCATCCTGTTCTTCCTGCTCAAAATACGATTCCGAAAAGAATCGGTCGCGACGGCAATCTTTTGGCAACAAGTGTTTGAAGAACGACGCAACCGAAGACTACACCGCCGACTCCGACACCTCATCTCCCTACTCCTCGCCCTGCTTTTCCTGGCCTGTTTGACCGCTGCGGTGCTCGATCCCGCTCTCTCCGAACCTACAAATATCCGACACATTATCATCATCGACAACTCCGCAAGCATGAATGCTCTGCTCGACGACTCCAAAACGACCCGTTTAGAACTTGCGAAACGTCAAGCACATAAACAGTTAAATCACCTGTCCGGCCAGCACGTCGCAATCCTGACGGCAAGTATCAATCCGGTCATCGTGTCGGGCTTCACCGACCAAATCGCGATGCTGCGTCGGGCCTTGGCCGAGATTCCCAGCACGGATTTCCCCGGCGACTTGCCCGCCGCTCTGCATCTTGCCGAACAACTTCGGGCCGACTCGCCAGATTCAATGCTTTACATCTATACCGGCGGTCCGCCGTTCGATAATTTAGCAATCACTCGCTTTCAGCCTCGCCGCCTGCCCGAACACGTTGCCGACTATGAAATCTTTGTCGAAGTCGTCAACTTCGGCACGCAGACGATTCATACCCGATTGGAAATCGAACGCAATGACGAACTCATCCATGTGATTACGCTTGCATTGGAACCGAACTTGCCAACGACGCGGATTATCCGCAATACATCTTCGGCTGGCGGATTGTTTCGGGCACGATTAACGGACGGCGATCCATTCCCAACGGATAATACCGCCATTGCGTTTTTGTCCGAGCAGTATGTGCAACGGATTTTGCTCTATGGTCAGGAAAATTTTTTCCTTTGGCATGCGTTGCAATCGTTGCCAATGACGGAAGTTGCGGTGATCGACAGTATTCCAGAATACATTCCGCCGGACAGTGTTTTATTGCTTCATCGGTCAGTTCCTGAAATCCTTCCGTCGGGCAATGTGTTGCTGATTGATCCGCAGGATGATTGCGATTTCTTTCAAGTCGCTGGCCGATTGGATTGGCCCATTGCGGCAAATGTTGATACGGAAAGTCCGTTGGTTCGTTTTTTGTCGCCGGGATTGATGTTTGCCAATGCGAGGGTGATGATTTCGCGGCAAGGCGATCCGCGTATTCTTATTGAAACGGCGGAGGGATTTCCGTTGTATCTGCAATTCACGGCGGAGAATCGGCAAGTGCTCGTGTTGTCGGCGGATTTGAATCAGGGCGATTTTGCATTGCGGACGGCCTTTCCTCTGTTGATTTCGCAGGCATTGGCCTCTTTTCGCAATAGCGAGGAATTATTAAAGGCATATTCGACAGCGGAAGCGGCAACGATGTCGTTGCCGACGGTTGGCCAAAGCATCATTCTTCGCAGTCCCTCAGGCCGGGAAGAAGTGTTTCCGAGTCGTGATGGTTTGGTATCATTGGGCAGGCTGGGCGAAGTGGGTATTTGGACAATTTTGGAGTTGGAATCAGGCAGGGAACTTGCACGAATTGCCTGCAATTTATTCAGTGCATCGGAGAGCAATTTTTTGTTGGATGGCGAGCCGATGCAAGTTGAGATTGCGGTTGGTCGTTGGTTTGCCTGGCCGATTTGGTTTTATTTGGCATGTTTGGCATTGTTGTTGACCGTCGTGGAATGGTTTTTATATCAACGGCGCTGGATTGATTGATTATGTGGAGCATTAACATCGGACCCCTACCCCACGTCGCCTAAATTGAGCACCGTTCCGTAGCGACTCAACATCTGCTTCCGTAACTTCGCATGCTCCGGCCTGGCCAAGCCAGGATCGCCTTGCACCAAACACATCGCATCTCCACGCGCCTCATACAATATCTCCTTGTCCCGTACCAAATCCGCAACGCGAAACGGCGGCATGCCATGCTGCTGCGTACCAAATAAGTCGCCCGAACCACGGATCTCAAAATCCTTCTCCGCTAAACGAAAACCATCCGACAACTTCTCAAACGCCTTCAACCGCTTTTGCGCATTCTCCGCACTTGGATTATAAAATACCGTACAATATCCCGGATTCTTCCCCCGGCCAATTCGGCCTCGAAGTTGATGCAGTTGCGATAATCCAAACCGTTCCGCATTTTCTATCGTCAATAAATTGGCATTCGGCACATCAACACCGACCTCAATGACCGTCGTTGCAACAAGAATTTGTATCTCGCCCGTCCGAAATTCGAACATAATCCGTTCCTTCTCTTCGGTCGACATACGTCCATGAATCATCCCGAGCCGGAATCCTTTTAACGGCCCCGTCGAGAGACGTTCGTATACTTCGATGAGACTTTGTGCATCCAGGCCCTGCCCCTTTGGGACGGCGGACTCTTCAACAAGCGGAACGACGACATAGCCTTGCCAATGTTCTTCGGCAACCTTTCGAGCAACGAAATCCCACCAAGCGGGCTGGTGTTCCGGGTCGGCAATGTACGTCTTGACAGGCTGCCGGCCCGGCGGCATTTCGTTCATAATGGAAACATCGAGATCGCCGAACATCGTCATCGTTACGCTGCGTGGAATCGGCGTTGCCGTCATCACGAGATAATGCGGATCGAACGATGTGTTCGCCGCAACACGACTGTCTGCCGCGTTGGGTGTGGCGGCTAACTTAAGTGCAGCCCGTTGCATCACGCCAAACTTATGCTGCTCGTCAATAATGACCAAACCCAACTTGTTAAACGGGATTTCGCCGTGAATGAGTGCTTGCGTGCCGACGATGATTTGTGCCGAACCGGTCGCAATGTCCCGGAGAACTCTTGCGCGTTCCGCCGTTTTCTGTCCGCCGAAGACGGGCGCGATGTTGAACGAATCGTTTTCCAACATCCGCGTCAGCGTCCGCAAGTGTTGTCGGGCAAGCACTTCGGTCGGTGCCATAAAGACGGATTGATATCCGTTGGCAGCGGCAAGCAGCATCGCATAGACCGCAACAATCGTTTTGCCGCTGCCCACATCGCCCTGCAATAACCGATTCATCGGAATTGGCTGCGACATATCCTGTACGATTTCGGCAATCACACGTTCCTGCGCTTTCGTCAGGGTAAAAGGGAAGCGTTGGCGAATTTGGGAATTGATGCTGTCCGTCAATTTAAGCGGCGATGCTTTGAGCGACGTTTGATGCTGCAAACGCCGCATGGCCAAACCGAGTTGCAACACGAAGAGTTCTTGATAGACGAATCGGCGCAGTGCCCAAATCTTTTCCGTTTGGTCCTTCGGAAAATGAATTGCCCGGACGGCTTCGTCGATGCGGAGCAATTTGTGTGCCTCTAAGTAGTCATCGGGAAAGACTTCTTCGAGAAGCGGCGTGAAAATCGGCAGCATATTTCGCATAATTTGCCGAAGATGGAATTGTTTAAGTCCTTCGGTCAGCGGATAAATCGGCAGGAAGGGTTCGACGGCTTGTTCGTCTTCATCATCGGAGAGATATGTAATTTGCGGATACATCATCGTCCAGTGGGGATGGTCGAATTTGGGTTTCCCGGTCAGCATGACTTTGCGATCTTTGGCAAAATCTTTGATGGCGAAGAAGGCATTGAACCAGATGGCTTTGAGATAGCCTTTGTTATCGCAGTTGACGTAGAGGGAGAGCATTTCGCCCCGTCGGGTGGATTTTCGATTCCATTCGGAGATGGAGCCGACGATGGTTTGGAGTTTATTGGATTCTTCGAGTTGGCCGAATTCTCGTTGTTCGGTCATATCTTGGTAATCTCGTGGAAAGTGGAAGAGCAGATCGCTGGCTTTTCGGATACCGATTCGGTTAAGAATTTCAGCGCGTTTTGGACCGACTCCTTTGAGGAATTGAATGGGCGAGCGGAGTTCGAGTGGCGGGTCGGACATTGTGCGATTATACTCTAACGTTTTCGCCGTCGCAATCGGACAATCGCGATAGCCGGGCGTGTGAAAATGAGCAAAATTATCCTGTGAGAAAATTGCCGAGAGCGACATCGCCATCATCTACGGTACGGACGTAGCGGAGATGACCCACACGTTTCTACGGGAAACTGCCGTCGGCAATCGGCTCAAAACCGGAATGAACGTCGTTATCAAACCGAGCTTCGTTATTGACGAGCCTGTTTGCCGTCGCCAACTTTTGCTACAATATCGGAATGCCAAAAAAAAATGACAGATTTCTACGTTTTTGTCGAATGATTGCCCGCAGAGTGCCGGCTGTGATTGGTGTCTATGCTTGTTTTGCCATTGTGCCGCTTGCTATCTACCGTTTTGATGTTATCGCTTGTAAGAGTGATAAATTAGAAGTAGCCCCACTTGCTGTGTTATTCAGCATTATATTTGGCGGCATATTTGTTTTTCTATACCGGAAATGGGATAATTTTTCTACTTGGTTCGCCTATAGAGGTTGGGAGGCTAGAATAGCCGATTATTTTGCAGTTGCCGCCATCATTGCAAGCGGTTATGTGTATCAAATCATCTTTTTTGAGGAATGGGATGGCATAAAGAAATGGTATTGGCTGTTCGGGGCAATTATTCTTGTTTTACTGATAATTTTTCGAGAAACATCCTGCCTCTGCCAAAAAAAACGTGAAAAAAGATATGTCGAAATACAGCAACGCTTCATTTTCGAACTGTCTTCTGAAGAAATGCTTGATTGGGCAAAAGATGACAACCCACCCCAAGAGGATTTTTTTAATTTTACTCTAAAAGCCGAAAAAATTGCTACTCGCCTAATCAACAGTATCAACATAAAAGGCAATGCCACTATTCGCTTGCGTGGACAATATGGTTCCGGCAAATCGACTATAACGGAATTGGTTGAAAATATCGTAATAGAGAAGAAAGGACGTAAAGACATTATCTTTGTCCGTGCGGATTGCTGGGGTTTTGAAGACTCGCAATCAGCATTGCAATATATTATCAAAAAAATCATTGATGGAATGACCATGGTTGGGTTGGATACCGACCACCTGACTCATATTCCACAACAATATGTTCGGGCATTGGCAAAGACACATACCATTTTCGATATCATTACCGAATTATTTCGTGAGGTGAACATACCGGAGAATGTACTAAAAAAGATTGACAATTTGTTGCGTTCCGAAGGAAAAAAAATGGTTTTAATCCTTGAAGATTTGGACCGCAACAAAAATAATGATATCCGACACGATAGTGTCGATGCAACGCTGCGCCGTTTACGAAACACGGAATGTGTGTCTTTTGTCATTACAGATTCCTATCGTAAAAATGAAGAGCGGCTTGATTTTGTGAAGATTTGCGATTATGTCGAGGAAGTCCCAGTGATGTCCTTTCGGGATAAGTCTACGTGCCTGGCAACAATCGCCAAACATCAAAGCAAGGGTGTAGTGGAACCAAAAGACGATAACGAAATACTTGAAAAAATCCCCTATTTAACAGAAGTGGGTGTCTATTCAGCATTGTTAGAATTAATTGATACACCACGAACATTCAAAACAATCATTCGAGACCTTGATGTTACGTGGGGAAAATTGCGTGGTGAGTGCGACTATGTGGAACTGCTTGCCTTGACGATTCTACGCAATACTGATAATTCAGTTTTTGATTTTATTGTGGAAAATTTGTCCATACTTCGTAATCGAGATAATGAAATCAGAGAAATAGTTAAGGAGAATGAAATCTACAAACGGCACGCACAGATACTGGAATGGTTATTCTTTGATAATATAAAGATGTCCAAGACTACGCGCCGGATCCGTAACGTAAAACCCGTAGACTATTTCTCAAGGATTATCAATGAACACGTTCCTGATGTGGAAAGAGATCAAAAACAACTACGAGCAATAGAGGATTGGAATCATAGTACCGATAGAAAAACACTTGTACATATTATTGCTGGTACAGATCTAGTATATTTAGAGTTGCACAGCCGTTGGTTATCTTCAGTTAATGATGCTTCACTGTTGGATTTGACAAAAGCGGTGATTCTGGAACTTGCGGATAGTAAAATTGATACATCTGTACCCTTGAAGTTATTGAGCCGGCAATGGCATTTAGTGCGTGACTATGAAAGCGATAAGAATTATCCACGAATAGTGGGCGGAATTGAACAAAAAGACAGAGTACCAGAACTATTATTGCCTTGGTTTGAAACAATTTTTTCTGCAATCCTGCCGAACATTTCTCTGTGCGCTGCTGTTCTTCACTATTTTGGACGTCGGCATGAGGTCAAGGAGGATGCCGGTGAAGGTATATATTTAACCCGATGGCACGGATTACCAAGTACGCTGTCTAGAGAAAAAATACTGGGAGTATTGGAATCATTTGTTTCAAGGGAGGTGATTACAGATGACGATTTCAAGAAAATAATATCTGATTCAGGGATACTACAGGGATACTACTTTAAAACATCATTGAACACCCCATAGGAACGGCGGCTGGTAGTACAGACGAAACAAAAACGTCCAACGCGGGCCAGCAGGGGCATCCCATTGCTGCCCCCCCGCTCGGAGTATTGCCTTCTTCTCTTCCGTGTTGGCAACGTCCAGTAGTGTTCGACCATCATTAAGGCTTGGGTTAATGTCGGCACCTTGGGCGATATGGTATGTCAACACTTCGACACTAGAATGATCGGCGGCACTATGTAGCGGTGTTGTGTCAAAGTTATGTTTTGCATTGAAACAATGGTGAAATTTTTCGGCAAAAATGTTTCACCGTTTTGCCGTTGTTCCCCGACCAGCAGGTATGCCATTTGAAATGGCTACGCGATAACAGCCCTAGCCCCTTGTTTTTTTTTTGCCGGGGCAGTAACATACACCAACTCTAACCTTGCAGACCGATATGCTCACATCCAAACAAACCATCGCGTTATTCGACCAATACGTCATCGGCAACTATACCCGATATCCAGTGTCGCTGGTTCGCGGTGCCAATTCCGAAATTTGGGACGCCGACGGAAAACGCTATATCGACTTCTTTCCCGGCTGGGGCTGCGGGCTCCTCGGACATTGCCCAAAACCTATCGTCGAAGCCGTCCAAAAACAGGTCGCCCAACTGATTCACGTTCCCAATACCTGGCATACCGAACTGCAAGGCACTTGGGCTCGGCTCCTGTCCGAACGCAGTTTCGGCAGCACCTCACAAGAGCGGGGCGGCGTGAGCCCCACGGTAAGGGCAAAAGCCTTTTTCTGCAATAGCGGAGCCGAAGCCAATGAGGCCGCTATTAAACTTGTTCGGCTTCATTCGTCCAAAGACCGATACAAAATCATCACCTTCCAAGGCAGTTTTCATGGCCGAACGATGGGCGCACTTTCCGCGACGGCCCAGCCCAAACATCACGAAGGAGTCCATCCAATGCTGGCTGGCTTTACCTATGTGCCTTACGGCGATTTGCAGGCCGTTGAAAATGCACTCGACAGTGAGACGGCGGGGATTATGATCGAGCCGATTCAAGGCGAAGGCGGCGTGCGGATGCCGCCGGACGGTTTTTTGCAAGGCCTGCGGAAGATTTGTGATGACAATAATTTGTTGCTCGTTTTTGATGAGGTCCAGACGGGCTGTGGACGCACGGGACATTGGTTCGGATACCAGTATTTTGGTGTGGAGCCGGACATAATGACGCTGGCGAAGTCGGTATCTGGCAGTTTGCCGGGTGCGGCAATGTTGGCGAAGTCGGACATCGCGGAGAGTTTGCGGCCGGGAACGCACGCAGCAACTTACGGCGGCAATCCGATTTCAGCGGCGGCGGGCATTGCAACGATTCAGATGATTGAATCGGAGGGTTTGCTCGAACGCACGAAGAAAATCAGCAATTTATTTTTTACGGCATTGGAGCAACTTGCACAGAGTTCCAATTTAATAGAGGAGGTTCGTGGTGTTGGCTTGATGATCGGCATTGAATTGGCGGTTGAGGGGGCAGCGTTTGTCAAGTCGTGTTTGGATCGTGGACTTTTGCTCAACTGCACGCAGGGCAATGTATTGCGTTTATTGCCGGCGATGACGATAGAGGAGAGCATAGCGGCCGAGGGCCTGGACATCCTGGCCGATGTGTTGAGGAAGGGGTGAACAGTTAACAGAGCCGCGGGCGTCAGATTGCGTTCGCAGAGTCCGTGGCGTCAGCCAGGGATTCCGCAATCTTACGAATGCGGCTCTATGAAATTTCGCAAGTCTGTACGTTTTTCCAAGTCATCAATCATACGGTTGACTGTTTCCTGCAACAGCGGAAGGTGTGTTTGGCAAATTGCAAACAACACTTCCTCATCAATGCTGAAATAGTCATGAGCGATGATATTGCGAAAACCGATGACATCTTTCCAAATAATTTCTGGATAACGCGAGAGAAAATCTTTGTTCGTTTTTTCGTCGATTTGCTTGAATGTCTCGCCTATCGCTTGGTATAACATACATATTCCGTCCCTTCTTTCCTCTCCCTCTGCGGATCGAAAAAAATCAGCGTTTGGAACCTCCCGGAACCGTTTTTCAACGGTCGCCAACGCACCTTGGACATTTATCAACTTCCCTTCGATCACTTCCCAATCGGTTTTTTTAGACATAAACAGCGTCCCTATCTATAAATTTTTTCAGAATGGCATTCATCCCTCGCCGCACCCGCACAATATCGACATCACGTAAACTCTTGTCCATGATTTCCTCGCGCAACCGACACATCCCGCTGTATGTCGGCTCGGCAATTTCCACGCAAACATCGACATCACTCTCTTCGGTTGCTTCATCCCGAGCAAAGGAACCGAACAGACCGATTTTTGTTACGCCGTATTGTTCTGCAAAACGTTCCTTGTTTTCTCGCAGGATTTGTAAAACGTCTTCTCGGGTCAGCATAGTTTGTCGCTACTCACCGAATGCAACAGTTGATATTCATCGCCATTCTATCACAAAAGCAGAACGGCGGCAACGAAAACGGACACAAACGCCGACAAACGGCTTATGAAAATCAAACGCTGAAAATGCCAGTCCCCCGGACAGGCTGGACTGCCATCCAACGCATTGACAACCGCACGGAAAAGCGTTACAATCGGACTATTCGGTATAAAAATACACTATATTATGCGGCGAGTTGCAATTACCGGTTTGGGTATCATCAGTCCCATCGGCATCGGAATACAAACTTTTTGGCAATCCGTTAAGGACGGCGTCAGCGGTATCGGACCCATCACTCGATTCGATGCCTCAACCCTCGCCTGCCGTATCGCCGGAGAAATTAAAAATTACAAACCCACCGATTTCCTCGATCACCGACTTGTCCAACGAACCGCCATCTTCTCGCAATTCGCAATGATCGCCGGCCAAGAAGCCTGGCAAGATGCCGGTCTCGATAAATATACCTTCAACGATCCCAGCCGGTGCAGCGTCCTGCTCGGAAACGGTATCGGCGGTCTCGAAGTCGATGACGAAGCACACCGAAAACTCTTCGATAAAGGCAATTCCCGAATTCCCGCAATGACGATCCCTAAAATGATTGCCAACGAAGCGGCGGGCAACGTCTCCATGTTTCTCGGCATCAAAGGCTCCGCTCACGTCCTCGTTACGGCCTGTGCCTCTGGAACGGACGCCATCGGGTTTGCCTTTGACCGGATTCGTTTTGGCCGAGCCGATGTCGTCCTAACCGGCGGAACCGAAAGCACGATTACGGAATACGGCCTCGGCGGATTCTGCCAACTCAAAGCACTCAGTACCGAATTTAATGATACCCCCCAAAAGGCCAGCCGGCCGTTCGATAAAGACCGCGATGGTTTCGTGATGGGGGAAGGAGCAGGCATTTTGATTCTTGAAGAATGGGAACACGCAAAGCGGCGTGGGGCAAAAATCTATGCCGAACTGGCCGGTTACGGGGCGTCGGCGGACGCATTCCATCTGACGGCACCGAGTCCTGATGGCGAAGGGGCGTTGCTTGCGTTTCAACTTGCTCTGCAAGATGCGAATTTCAAACCGGAAGATGTGGATTATATCAATGCTCATGGAACATCAACGCCGATCAATGATCCGATTGAAACGAAGGCGATTAAAAGGGCGTTTGGGGAGCATGCGTACAAGTTGGCGGTCAGTTCGACGAAGAGTATGACGGGACACACGCTGGGTGCGGCGGGCGGAATTGAGACGGTCATTACGGCATTGGCGGTGCAGAATGATTTTTATCCGGCAACGTTGAATTTGGACGAGCCGGATGCGGAGTGCGATTTAGATTATGTCCCGCACCGGGGCCGATCGGGAACGATCAATGCGGCTCTATCGGTATCGTTGGGCTTTGGCGGCCATAACAGCGTGATTGCGGTGAGGAAAGTTACGTAGTCCGTCGCGATGCCGTAACACGCGTTAGAGCCTGTTCGGCGCAGGCCGAAACCCGTCGAGCGTCGCGTCGCAGGGCTCGGCGGCTAACACCGGAAGGACGATTTCGGAATTGCCGAACGAGTCTATTGCTTGACCCGTTTTTGTACGTCAATTTCGAGCGGGCCGAACGTTTGCTCATGCCGCTGAATTGTCGTCTGCAAAGCAAGCAACATTCGCTTGGCGGTATAAAAATTGGTAACGATTCGATTCGTAACCTTGATGGGCGATGTTGGAAGGCCAATCGGCTGCGGATTAAGGCCAAAGTCAATGATCAACTCCTCGGGCGTGCCGGTTACACGGCAAAAGTTTGCATACGTTGCGCAAACACTGGAATCATCGAATTGGATGGCCGACGGAGCACTGTTAGGATCAGGTGTTTGTGTTTCAGACATTTTCAGCGAATAAAAGGGGTTAGTGTATCAGTATAGCGGTTCATCGAGTGTCAGCGTCCGCACATATCGCAACCGGCAGACTTCGGGAAGTTTGGATTTTCTATTGCAAAACCGCGTCCGGTAGGCAAATCGACAAAATCGACTGTCGTGCCATCGAAGTGCGGATCAAATTTTCTCTGCGTAGCCAGCATTACGTCATCAAAATCATATTTTGTATCCAGGGCATGATCGAATACCGTATCGAAGTTGAGAGCATAGTGCAATCCGCTGCATCCACCACCGAGGATGCTGATACGCAAGAATGTATCGCTTCCAAGACTTTGTGATGTTTTGATGCTTTTTACTTCGTTTATGGCCGCTGGGGTTATTGAAATCGACATATATCCGACGCTCCTGTGTGCCTGATTCTACACGAAACGGCAAAAAACGCAAGGGCGAGCCGGAATTGCAATGTCCATTTTTCTTGTTTTATGCGACAAAAATGGGGAGTCTCCAACTGACGTTACGGGCTTTGCACTTCACCGTCGCTCGCGGCCCCAAGCCTTCCAGCGGTCAATCTGCTGCTGAGTCTGCGCAACCGTCGAATTCGCCGAAGTTCCACTACGGCCTATGTCCTCGCCAACCAATCGCGGCAATCCCTTCAATGCCTCATTCCGTACCGTTGCATTACTGTCATCTAAAAATCGTAACAATATGTCCACAAAAACGTCATCCTCCAATCCCGATACCGTGCCCGCAACATGCACTTTGACGCGGTAATCACTCGATGCCGCCAAACGACGAATCGCAGCCGTTCCCTCCGATTGGCCCAAACGATGCAACGTTGCCGCCACATCCGTTTGCAATGAAGCATCGCCCTGATGCAATAACGTCTTCAACGTTGCTAAAACAGAAGCATTGTCGGCAGTCTCATCCCATAACGCATCAATCGCCGATAATGCTCCGCGAACAACAACACGGTTAGGATCACGCAATAATTCCTGCAACAACGGAATATCCTCGCTGCTTCCAAACTGCTGCAACATTCCGCACGATACCCTGCGAACTTCGGGCGATTCCGATTGCAGCAACGGTCGGGCAAGTTGGCATACCAAGTCGGGATCGGCATTTTTCAATGCGGAAAGCAGCGAAGCCAGCACCATCGGGTCGTTTTCCCGAGCCGTCAAGTCAATAATTCGCTTGGACGCAAGTTTCGAGGGGGTATCCAACGCACCGAGCCGGGCAAGTTCCCGAGCCGCATTCCGCTTGGCCGTAATGTCCAGCGAACGCAGTTTTTCGATTTCCCAAAACATCGGGTCCACTTCGGCAAACACCCTATCCAGCGATTCCAAAATGTTCCGCTTTTCGACCGTCATAATATGGTCAATCGCCGGCATCAGCCGAGTGCCGTGCTTCGTCAGGCGGTGATGAATCAGTTGCCGTTGGGTTTGCGGCAATGTTCTGTCCGACCAATCATCGAGGCATCGCCGAACTTCCGCGAGGATTGCCTCATCGGGAACGTTCGCGGAACGGTTTCCCGGCGTCAGCATCGCGGTTGCAGTGCGGTCATTGGAATCCGCATCCAAAATCGGGTCAAAACCGAAGGTGTTGCGGAATATATGCACCAATTCCTGAAACTGTGCGGTTTGGCTATCCGGTCTGGCATCGGGATCGAAGCCGGAATAAAAAACATCGCGTTGCATAAGCATATCGACCGCCTGATGCCGAACATTTGGGTGCATACTCTTCGCCGCCGTCAGGAACAACGCGCCCGACTCTTCGATGCTCCAACTGCCGACCGCTTCAAGGGCTGCCGACTGCACATCCCGACTGCGGTCGGCGATGTATGTCCTTGCAAGCAGGGCGGTTTGCGGCGTGCAACGGTCGGACAGGGCTTTGGCAACTTCGACGCGGACGCGAAAATCCGTATCGCTCGACATTTTGAGCATTTCATCGAACGCACCCAATTTCCGCAGGGCCGAAACCGCAACCGCCCGATTTGGCCCGGAATCACGCAGTTGATCCTTAATCACCGGAATCGATTCTTGAGAGCCCGATTCGGCCAACGCAATCATTGCGGCATTGCGGACTTCGGCTGTCCGATTGCTTCGGGTTAAATCGTTTTCCAGGATTTTGTACAAATCGGGAACCCGCCAGGCCCCCAGCGTTCGGATGATTTCCGCTCGGGCTGTTTGGTTGGGTTCCCGACGGGCGATTTCGAGGAATTTATCCGGCAATGTGCCTTCGGGCCGTTGTCCGTTTGCAAGGTTCTGCAAGGACTTTCGCCGCCATAATTTAGCCGTTTCAATGCGGATGTTCGCGACCGAGGCGTCAAACGGCTCCAAAAAGCATTCATGCTCCCAGGGGGCGATTTTTTCGGCAATCGCGATGAGCAGTTCCTCCCAAATTTCCGCGATACCAGGCCGATGCTGCCGAATCTGTTCGCCGGTTTGCCGGTTTACGGTTTCGACCGTACGATCCTTGACGTTATCGAGCAGGGGAATCAAATCTTCGGCGGTAATCGTCGGCATTCGGCCTAAAACTTCCGCTGCCGCACATCGGATATTCAGGGGAACCGATTCGCTTTGGACGAGTTGGAGAAGCAGTCGGCCTGCCTTGGGATCGCCATCGCGGCCCAGCAGAATGGCAGCATTGGCTTGCAGGATTTTTTGGTCGCGGTATTTATTTCGCAGAAAGATTTCGGGACTTACTCGATTTTCCGGCGGAATTGCCTGGAGTTTATCAATTCCCCGGTGCAACCAACGCCAATCGGACGCAGAGGGGTCGATGTAAACAAATTGTCGGTTTTGCCGATTGGCCTGTTCTTGCCTTGTTTGGTTCAGCCGGTCCCTTTGTTCTCGTTGTTGTCGCTCGGCAGCGGAAATCCCCGATGAAGAGGATGTTTTGCCCGAATCGGCCAAATTGATTGCCGCAAAATTTTTGCTCCATTGATTTTGGGAGAGGAGTTCTGTTTGCTCGGCTTCTGAGAGGGGCGTGATGCGATTGGATTCGAATTCGAATTCAAATTCGGGCTCTTCTTCAGAGCAATTTTCGGATTCGCAATCGGAAGATTGCGAATCAGCGTCAGTATGTATAGGATCGCAATCTTCCGATTGCGGCTCGGATGGTTCGATTTGAATGACCGCGAGTGTATCGAAAGCAACCTGTGCAACTGGCGGATGGTTGGCAATGAGGGCGAGCCGGAAGGGATCGGGCGCATCGGCGGTTATTCCGATTGGCGTAATGGTTTGGCATCCAATGGTAAGCAGCGATGCAATTCCGAGTAATAGGAACCTTCCGATGGTGTGCATATTGGGCCGAATCATAGTGAAAAACCGGCCCGGAGGCAATATCGGTTTCGCGAGATCGGCGGGTGGTGCAGGCCTTTTCCGCTATTTTTACCCTCGCCCGAGGGCGCCCGCCAACGCGGCCTTGGCCTCGACAATGTTGCCGAGAGCCTCTTGCAACTGCGCAATGTAACCACTCGGCAACGGATCGCTACGCCGTATTTCATCAGCGATTTCCTTGAAACGACTCCACATGGCAACCCTTATATCCGTGTAAACGTTGAATTTGCATATCCCATTTTCGATGGCGGCACGCATCTGATCGTCCGGCGTGCCGGAACCGCCATGCAAAACCAACGGAACCTTACTGGCCGCATTCAATTCTTTGAGCAGAGCAATATCCAGTTGCGGCAGTTGTTGATAGGTGCCGTGCGCGTTGCCGACAGAAACCGCCAAGGAATCAATGCCGGTACGCTCGACAAACGCCTCAACTTCGCCGGGTTGCGTGAGAATGTTGGCGACGTGCTCGGATTCCATCGCATCAAAACCGCCGACCAGGCCGAGTTCCGCCTCTACGGAAGCACCATAAGGAGCCGCAAGTTCGACGACTTTTCGGGTCATCGCAACGTTTTCGTCAAAGGAAAGGCTCGACCCATCGTACATCACGGAAGTGAAGCCATGATCGAGCGATGCACGAATGACATTGAGTTCCGTCGCGTGGTCGAGGTGCATGACAATCGGGATCGTGTACCGCGAGGCGACGGAGCGGATGACTGTGGGATAGTACCACCAGGTTTTTTCATCAATTTCGCCGGTATAGATCATCAGGAACACGGGTGCACGGCACTGTTCGGCCCGGTCGAGAATCCCGCGAATCATCACATCGGCAACGCAATTAAAGCCTGGAACCGCATAGCGTTTCTCTCGGGCATCTTTCAATACTTCTTTGGCTGTACAGAGCATATTTTTTCCCCGTTTTTATGGTCTTATTTCTTCAAACAGTAAATCGTGTTTTCCGACAAACTCAAGTAATTCGCTGCGGTTAAAAACGCTACCGGTTGTACTGACCCCGCGCACGCAACTTGCCCCTAAAGCACATCCCCAGCGCACGGCATCACGGCGGTCTTTACCTTCGAGCAATGCGGCAATCAAGCCGGCATTGAAAGCGTCGCCTGCTCCCGAACCGCTTACGTAGTGCGTCGGATACACGCCCGCGCGAAAGCATTCCGCCTTGCTAAAATAGAGCGTTCCTGCCTCGCCCTGCGTGATTATCACGGCTCCGGTGCCTGCATCAAGAAATTTTTTTGCCTGATCGGCGGGGTTCGATTCTCCCGTGATGATTTCGCCTTCGTGTTCGTTCGGCGAAAAAATATCCGCATACGGCAAGAGCGGTTTCAGCACATCCCAGTACGGCCGATTGCCATAAAGCACGACGTCCAATAGCGTTATCCATCCAAACTCACGGGCTGTTTTTAGGAACTGTACCGTCCGGTCGGTTTCCAAGGCTCGGAGCATAAAAAAGCCGCCGAGATAGAACACCTTCGGCTGTTTCAAGTTGGTATCTGCAAGCAGTTGGAATAGTGTATCATCCAATGCGTAATCATCATTTGCCCCGGTTGTGCAGATAAATCTTCGATCTTGCCGCTGTACGTTGATGTGCATGGCCGTCCCGGGACAACGGCCTGCCGCTTGTTGAATATGAGTGCCGTCAATTTTTGGCCGAGCCACAGATCGTACGATAAAATCGCTGAGCGCATCATCGCCGACGCAGCCGGACAGGATCACATTGATTCCCAGCCGGGCCAGGTCAACAGCAACGTTTGCCGCACATCCGCCGAGGTTCAATTCGATTTTTTCTGTAGGAACGAGTTCCCCTTCCGCTGGCATACGGCCTATCGGATCGCAAGCAACATCGGCAAAAAGAATACCGGCACAAAGACACGTCATGGCACTATTATACTGGAAAATCCAGCGGGGCGACGCGGCTAATGCCTCCCAATCTCAAACACGATTGCACCCTCGCAAAAGGTACAACGGACTTCATACCCCTGCTCCCTACGCCGGTCCAGCATCTCCAGATTGTGCGTCAACCTTCCCGTACTAAAAAGCAGTGTTTTCGCCTGCGACCATTCCAATAAGGCCTCCGTCTGCATCGAACGGCCTCCATGATGCGGCACCATCACGATCTGCGTCGGGATCGGTTCCCGCAACAAAAATGGCGAAGGTTCCCGACCATCCAAATCGCCCGGTAACAGGATTCCCTCTCCCCGATGCTCAAATCGCAATACCAAACTCGCTGCATTCGTATTGTGCGATTCCCAAAAATCTTCCTTCGGCGGATGCAAAATGATGGAATCCGCAAGGCCCCATTCCGCTAAATCATCCCCCTGGCCAATAACACGAATCGGGATTTGCCGTTCCTCAATTTTCGCCCTTAATAACGACCACGGCGACAGGATTTCCTCTTCGTGAACCTGCGGAAAATACGGCGAAATCAACACAACACCCACGGAAAATCTGTCCAGCAAAAACGGAACCGCACTGAAATGATCATTGTCAGGATGCGAAATCAAAATGGCATCAATATGCGTCTTGCCCAGCCGCCACAGCGACTTGCTCATCGCATCCGCCGCATATCGCGGTGTTGTCAAATTGCCCGCATCGCATATTATCGTCCGCTTATCCGGCGTCGTAATCAACACGCAATTCCCGTGTCCGACCGACAACACCGTCAGCGTCAGGCGGTCATCACGCAACCGTTCATAGTCCCGATAATATCCCGCCCCGAGCCCAATCAATACCCAAACGAGCAACACGGCCAGCATCGCCAGCCAATACGGGCGGTGAATCGGCAAGAATGTGAAAAAGGCGAATACGGCATAAAATCCCAGCACCCACCAACCCGGCGGGCCCGGCACCCAATAATGCCCGCCGAGGTCTTGAAACCAGGCGATCAATTCCAGCAGAATCCAGAATGACCAGTCCGCACCGAATCCGAACATGCTGCCGAGCCACGGAATCTGCCCGAGCATTGCCGTGAGAAAACCGCAGGACATTGCGGCGGTCAACGGCAATGCGGTCAGCGGATTGACGATCACCGCAATCGGAGTAAACAGGTTGATTTGGCTTAACAGAATCGGCATCGAAAAGAGCCAAATTGTGAAACTGATGAGAAAAACTTCAACCGACAGGCGGAATAACTTCATTGCACGGCGGAGCCACCGCCAGCCGCCGTATTCGGCCCATTGCGTGTCGTGTAAAGACCGCGTGTCCGCATCGTCGGGGTAGGGCTTGTAAACCATTGCTTTGAGTCTTGCATATCGGGGCAGCCAAAAACAACTCGCGACCGCAATGAAGGAAAGTTGTGCCCCGAATTGAAAAAGTTCCGAAGGTCGAACCAGCAAGACGACCAAGGCCGAGGCGCAGAAAACATTTTTTGCGGATACCGGCCTGATGACATACAGAGCAACAGCCGCAGAACATGTCAAGGCAACGGCCCTAATTGCTGGCGTGCGGACGTCAGTCAGCATCAGATAAAACAGCACGAAGACAATCAATGTAACGGCAGTCGTTTTTCGCGAAAAATTGAGCAGCCGCAGGAACCAGGCGGCAATACCGGCAATCAGCGTGACGTGCAGGCCGGAAATGGCCAAAAGGTGCAGCGTGCCGGTATCGAGCATACTTTGCCGAACGCCTTCATCGACCGATTCTCGAACGCCGAAAATCATTGCTTCGGCAATCGGACGCGTTTGTTCGGAGAGATGCAAATTGAGGTTGGCCAAACCGGTTCGCCGGATGGATTCCATCCCTCGGCTAAATGTCCAGCGGCCGCTGTCCAAAAGTTCGATGGCGGAACTGTCGGGCACGCGGAGTTGGGCGAGCGTTCGATGGCCGCGAAGATAATCGTTGTAATCGAAATCGCCGGGGTTATTCGGCTTGGACGGCGTCGCGAGAATGCCGAAAAGTTGAATCCGGTCGCCGATACGCAAATTTCGGCAATCGTCGTAGACGGTAATCAGCACATTGCCTCGGACGGGAATCCAATCATTTCCATCGCGGAGTTGTTCGGCTTGGAGCGTAAACATCGTCCGTTCGGAGGGGTCGAAAATTTGTCCTGGAAACGCCGGGGGTTTGGGATAGAACCTCGGCATTTGCTTGAGCGTGCCGATGAGAGCGGCGGGTTCTTCTTGCAGGTCGGCGTAATGACCGATGTCGTTATCGGCAAAGCGGAACCAATGCTGGTGGTGCCAAAACCCGAACAGAGCGGCACAGGCGACGAAAAGCAGGGCATTTTGGCGATGGAAACACAGAATGCCCAGAGCGGTCAGGGCGAGAAATATCCAAAATAACGCAGGCAGAGCAAAGAGTCGGTCGCAGAGAATCCCCCCGATTGCTGCCAGGAGCAGCGGCGCCAAGGGCTGGTAGGGACTTTGCGTCTGCATAGCGGAATTATCGGAAAAAATACGGCTTGCACTCAAGCGGAGACGTCGTTTTATTTGCTAAAAAAGCACGCATTTCGGCAAAACGAGGGGGACTGACTTACCAAACCAAATATGCTAAACTATTTTGCAACTTTCCATAGTGCTGCATAGTGCTCTATAAACCCTCAACAACGATAAATAATGGGAAAAACCAAAGACATCACCGTCAATAATGACGGGACCTGTACATTCATATTCAAAGACGATGCTTGCGGCGAAAACGGCGTATTCGATCCCGGTGCCAATCAGGTCGGATTAAGCATTGAAGGAAAAGGGAGAGCCTCGCTCGTATTGAGCCAACATTTCTTTCCCATCCTGAAGGATGCGGGAATTCAAACGCATTACATCTCGTCAAATCTCGAACAAGGAACGATGACCTGCACGAAACTGAGCATACTTCCCGTCGAATTCATCTGGCGGAGTAAAGCCTGGGGGTCATTCTGTAAAATGTACGGCATTGAGCAAGGGTATCCGCTCAATGGACTTATCGAGGCGACGCTGAAGGATGATGCTCTTGGCGACCCGCGAATCAACAAGGAAGCCTGCATTAAACTCGGCAAGTTGACCGAGGCGCAGTATGATTTCTGTGAGGAACATACACGCAAGATTGGCGGCATCCTGGCTCGCGAGTTGCTCAAGTACGGTTATGAACTTATTGACTTCAAAGTTGAGTTCGGTTTGGATTCTAAAGGTGGTGTCACGTTGGCGGATGAAATTTCCGGCGACATTTGGCGAGTGCTCGACAAAGACGGGAAATCGGTAAGTCCTATTGAGTGTGCGAAAAAGATTTGCGCAGGGAATTATTAGAACACGCCGCACGAGCCGGAGGTGCCCCCGGGGTTATTTTTTTTGCGAGATTCCTTACAATGGCAGCGATGCAGCACGGCTCTACCGGCTTAACAAAACCAATCAACGATGACAGATGTTTTGCAACCTAACGAACTTACGACAGAGCCAAACAAGAAAAACTCCCTGCGATTGCTGGGAGTCTTTGCGGATATTTTATTCACGTCCGGTGTATGCGTAGCCATCCCTGTCTCTGTTTGGTTCGCTTATTACCTGGAACCACGAGCCTGGCTTCCCGCGATGGTGATTGCGCTGCTTTTAGCAACGAATCTCGTCGCCATTTCCTTGGCCATCAGCTGGATTCACTCCGAAATGGCCGAACTATTGAACCGCATCGAGGAGTTGGAGCGTACCAAAAATGAGGCCGGACTCGGCAAAACAGAGCCGCAACCGTAAGATTGCGGCTCCGTAAACGTCTGCTATAATGGAGCCGAATGACTCAATACACCGAAGCCCTCTCCGGCAACATCACGCCGGAAATGATCGCCGTCGCAAAATCGGAATTCCTCGAACCGGAAGCCGTCCGCCACGAAATCGCCCAGGGACGACTCGTCATCCCGGCCAATAAAGTCCATCTCCAAAAAAATCTCCAACCCATCGGAATCGGCATCGCCCTACGCACTAAAATCAATGCCAATCTCGGCAATTCCGCCCTCTCCAGCAATGCCGACTGCGAAATCGCTAAAGTGCAATACGCCGTCAAATACGGTGCTGATACCGTCATGGATTTGTCCACCGGCTCCGATATTAACCTCATCCGACAGCGAATCATCGACGGCGTAACCGTGCCCGTCGGCACCGTGCCGCTCTATCAGGTCTGCGAAGAATTGGACGACATTCTCGATATGACCCCGCAGCACTTTTTGGATGCCGTCGAACATCAAGCCAAACAAGGCGTCGATTATATGACAATCCATGCCGGTTTGCTCCGAAAACATCTGCCGATGATCGACAGCCGATTGGCCGGCATCGTGTCCCGCGGCGGAAGTCTCACGGCAAAATGGATGGTCGCCCACCGCAAGGAAAATCCCTTTTACGAACATTTTGATGCTCTGTGCGAAATCATGCGGGAATACGACGTATGCTGGAGTATCGGCGACGGATTGCGGCCGGGCTGCTTGCACGATGCGTCGGATGCGGCGCAATTCGGCGAATTGGACACGATGGGCGAACTTGCCGACCGGGCTTGGAAACACGGTTGTCAGGTGATGATTGAGGGGCCGGGACATATACCGCTTGATGAAATCGAGATGAATATCAAGCGGCAGATCGAGGTTTGCAAAGGAGCACCGTTTTATGTCTTGGGGCCTGTGGTGTGCGATATAGCACCGGGATACGATCACATAACGAGTGCGATTGGCGCGACGTTGGCCGCGTATTATGGGGCGGCAATGCTATGTTATGTAACGCCGAAGGAGCATTTGGGCTTGCCGAATATGGAAGATGTCCGGCAGGGAGTGATTGCCTATAAAATAGCGGCCCATGCGGCGGATGTTGCTCGCAAGCGGCCGCATGCAAGGGATCGGGACGATGCGATCTCTCGTGCGCGGTTTGCATTTGATTGGGAATCGCAGTTTCGATTGGCACTTGATCCTGATCGGGCACGGGAGTATTACGAGGAGTCTCGGCAATCCGGCAGTTGTAATGTTTCTGGGGGGGACGAGCGTTTTTGTACGATGTGCGGACCGAAGTTTTGTGCGATGAAGACGACGCAGGAGTTGCGGGAACTGGCGGATCGCTGAAAGGCGATTTGGAATTTGTGCTGAAAATCAAGGAATTCCGGCCACTGTCTCAAAAACACCGAGGGGGGCTCTCGCCCCCCGCGCGTGCAACACTATCGGATGCGGTTTCGGAAAGGAGAAAGCGAACTCGCTCGCCGCTGAACATCGCCAACCGATCGGTATTCCAAAACACCCATCGGCACTCGGCCTATCATCTCCTCTTCCCCTTCTTCCGTTTCTGCATTTGCCGGAGCAGTATAAAATACTGAACGCGATATGCCACGCTGAGTCCCACGCATCGTCCACCAAATACCATCACTGCCGATACCGATGGTATCAATACGCGATGATAAAAGAATGGCATTATGAGCCGGACTTCGCTGCCATACATACAGTGCTCGCGCTCCGCTCTCGTAGGCAATTTGAGCGATAATCTCCGTCCCGCCACGGGGATCATGCGTTAACTGTCCTCTCTGCCGCATTTGACTGGACCATCGGCGACAGTCATTGGATAATTCGCTGTTGATTCCGACGGGATGCAATCCACGCGTTGCTCGATACTCATTGAGTGCCGCAACAAAAGCCAATTCCTCTGCGGTGTGGCCGTAATACGCATTGTATTCGTACACATCCATCTCCGGGTCATCCGCTTTTACATTCGCCATCGCAAGCGATAACGCAATCGTAAAAGCCAATCCGTAATTCAAACATCTCTTTAAGGTCATAGTATACTCCTTCGAGGTTGTAGAAAAAATCTCATGTGAAATGTGCCGTATAAAACAGCATCCGGGCTGGATACGTCATCGCAAGATCAGGAGCCAGGGGCGCAAGATCAAGAGTCAAGGGCATAGCGCAAGAGCCAGGGGAGTAGCGCAGGAGCCAAGGGGTAGCGCAAGAGCCGGAGGCGTTAGCCTCCGGGTTATTGGCACACTTCCCCTCACTCTTGCACGCCTCCTGCTCGTGTACTGGTACGCATCCGCTCGTTGCATCGGTCAAAACTACCACCGGGGAGGCGCAGCACGGAATTGGAACGGCGTTACCGTCCTGACGCGTTTTTGCACGTCGCCAGCTCGCAGTTGTACCGAGTTTTCTCGAATGGTGCGAGTCCGCTCCAACGGCTCAACAAAAGCCGCTCCGGTCGCGCGACGCGGATCGTAATTGGGATTGCAAATGAGCGAAGGGGCTCGTTCCCAATCAGACATCGGGGCTGCCGCAACTGGTGTGTGCATATCCAACGGTACAAGGCCACCGGGTACGCTACCGACTGGCAAGTCAAGGACATTTTCAGTCCCAGCGATTCTTAGTGTACCGGTATGATCGACGAAGACAACGGCGCCACGCCAAATTTCAACATCGACGATAACGGGACGACGTACAGTGCGTTCGGTGACGCCTGGACCGAGATTGCCAAATTCGTAGTAGATAGATTGGATATCTTTATGCTCTACCGGCTCTTCACCACGATAGCCTCTGGTTCCATGGCCAATGAACATTTTGCCTTTTGCTGATATGTACAGTTGGTGTAGTCCTCTATCCGCAAAATTATGGCGATACGTCCAAACGTAAAGAGTCGGAGTGCCCTCGAACTGTACCGCATCGCCCTCTTTAAGGATCGGGCACATAACAAAAGTCGGATCGGCAGCACTGGCTTTCATAACGGCTTCGGCGATTCCGGGTTCTTCAATCGTATACGCACCGACTTCGATACCACGTCCAAGTCGTTTCTGCATTTGGTTGAGCACGGAAACGGAGAAGGCATCGACATCCAGCCAGCCTTGCCAGCGGATAAGGCGGTTGGCATCTGTTGCCAAAATTTCCCTTGTCGCGGGTTGTGGCGCGGCCAAATTGGGACTGTATCCGGCAACGGGTGTCCTGACGGCCGGCTTGACCGGGGCAGGGGATTGTGAAGTGAACATAATTTGCCGTGATTGCGCGGCGGCGGAGCCGACGGCGAGTAAGGATGCACAAACGAGTGCAGTTGCAATCAAAATTGCTTTTTTCATAAAAATCTCTCCTATAGTAGGGATAATGGAATGCGTGCCGCAGGAAACTGATCTTGCTGTAAAAACACCCATTCAGTGCGATCGGCAACCAGCATTGCGGCTTGCCATGCGAAGCTTCTTTACTGCTTTTCCGTGCAGCGAAGACATGGCAATCCGATGCGGCTGTTTACCAATCTAGGCAGATTATAGAAAAAAAAAAAACAGACAAGAGGGGGTATTTGGGGAAGATAGGCAAACGAGAGGAAATAGGCAAACAGAAAGGATGGTGCGAATTTTTCCGTTTTCGCGGGCGGGAATGCCGTCATCCCGGCGCACGCCGGGATCCAGGCATTGCGTGCGAAGCCGATTCTTCTGGGTTCCGGCTTTCGCCGGAATGACGGGAAGAGGCGCAATGACGGGAGTGCCGGAAGGACGGGTTTACGCTAATCCGCCGCGAATTGTATCCGCATCAGGCCCACTCGGCGGCATACGTCGTACACGTCGATCACATTTTCAATCGGAACATTGTCCGCACTCTCAATGACAACAGGCACGTCCGGCTTGATGCTCTGAATCAGCCGCAAAAGATTTTGAACGTCGTGCAGCGAGGAAAATTGGTTTCCCTCAATCTGCCAATGCAGTTCGGCATCGAAGGCAATCCGAATGAGCACGACATCGAGTTCGGCCAGGTCGGGCAGCACAATATCTGCGGCAACATTGCCGGGCAGGGTGGTATCCATCGGCAGCAACTCCTGCGGCGGAACGAAGTTGGCCGTACAGACGAAAAAAACCAACAGCAGAAAAATGACGTCGATCATCGGCGTCATTTTGAGTTCTGCCGCCTGGGTGCGGTGCGGTTTATGTTTCATCAGGGAACCTCAATTCGCATCTTCAGGCGACCCGCCATCAATCGGTGCAGCCGCGGGGACAACATCAATCCGCTCAAGAACCGCTGGCGGGAAAAAGTAATTGCGAACCGGATCAACCGCCCGGGCCTTGACCTGAATGTACGCCCCAATGCTTGCCATCACCAGTGCAATGACCAACAAAAGATTGAATACCAGCCGTTTCCAGCCCTGACCGACCGCATCGCCGATGTACGACCGCCGATTGTTCAATATCAAGAACAACAGATACGCAATCGGCAGCATCGTCAAACAAACTGCCGATGCCGCAACGGGAAACCAAAACGGCAGTTGAAAAACAACTCCAAAAATCCCAATCGACGGCGTCAATGCAAATAATCGGAAACGCCAGGTCGTCGGCTCCAATTTGAACATCTCATTCATCACGAATCCGCAACACGTCATATGAGCACTAATTGCTCCGAATGTCATTCCGATCAATCCGCCGCAGAAGATAATCGTTGCAACTTGTTGCGAAATAAATCCGCCTTCCAGTGCCGCCGCCGCCTGCAACGGACTAATCGCCGTCTTGACGACATCGCTTCCGTCGTAAATTCCAGAAACCGTCATTCCGATCATAATGAGCGAAGTGATGACGGTGAATGGAATGAACATCGTCATCGCAAGATCCCATTTGGCCAGGGTTTTATGTTCCGTTCCCCAATTTTTTTTGAGGAGCGAATACGGATACATAAACGTCATATTGATTCCGACGGCGGCACCGAGCATTCCCAGCATCAGCGTGATTGTTGCCGGATCGTTTAGCAACGTACCGTCCCAGGCATACCAGCCGATAAAGCCTTTTCCCATTTCGACAAGGTCGATTTTGTGGAAGTTCAATACCACAACCATCAGGAAGGTCAAGAAGACCAGGCCGATCATACAGCGTAGGAACCATTCGTAGATGCGGATTCCGACGCCGCCCCGCCCGTAATTGAAAACGACGAGCATGTTTATCAGCAAAATTACCAATCCGGCAGCGAAACTAATGCCGTAACCGAATGAAGTATATTGCGTCGTCATTTTCGGTTCTCCGGTTTCTTTATCTACGACGACATTACCGAAACCGAACCAATCTCGTTCAGGGATTTTTTCATCTTGGATTAATTTCCAGTTATCTTGGATTTCGACTTTTTTGCCGTCTACCATCTTCCATTCCCCTTTGATGAGTGCTTCATCTTCAACGGGCGGTTTGGTGGGTGCAAATTGTTGCACAACGCTCCGCACGGCCCCGGCGGCGAGGCCGTATTGGGGGAAGTGCCAAATGACGGAAGCCATCACGGTCCCGAGTGCCCAAAAGAAGACGAGGCAGACCAACGGGCCCCAAATTTTCCCCATTTCCCCCATAAATCCCCAGTAGGGTCGTTCTTTGTTTGTCAAGACGATGTTTGAGAGAGCGACGAACATCATGATTCCGAGGAACATCGCAACGGGCTGCACCCAAAGGAGTTTGTAACCGAAGGATGCTCCGGCAACGACGGAGGCGGCGGCACTGCCTGCACCGAGTGTCATAGCACTTTGCAGCAGGCCGGGCCCGGTCAGTTTGATGTATCCGAGTGCTCGCGGGACGGGCGGTCGTGCGGCAATTTCTTGCAGATGCTGGATTTCCTGCTGGATTTTGGCCTGTTGGGCTTTGTCTTGTGGATTGTCCGTCATAGAACCGGCGGAATGAAAATGAGTCGGCGAAAAGGCGATTTTAGTCTAATTGGATGCGATGTCAAGGCATTAACGCGGACCTCCTTTCCTGCGCACGAACATCGGTCGGGACTCTTCGGTATAACAAAATTGTGAGACATCGCCCTCGAAGGGTTCCAATACGCTGGCCGACTCCTGAATCCAGTCGCTCGAAAACGTCGGAACTATCGTCTGCGGTGCCGAAAAATCCGCCAACTGCGGAATGACCGACGATATAAAAGGGCTCGATACCTGCACCGTGCCGGATTCATCCTCAAAAATCTCTAACTCCGGCAATTCCGCATACTCTGCTTCCCCCGATTGCTCTGAAATAATTTCCGGCGGCTCCGCGGTCTCATCCGAAAGGTCTGCCGCAATTTCCGGCAAATCGGCGGAAATATCCGGCAATTCCGATGCGGCATCCGACAAATCCGGCATCATATCCGGCAGGTCATCGGAAACATCTGGCGGTTCTGATGCGGCATCCGACAAATCCGGCATCGTTTCCGGCAGGTCGTCGGACGCATCCAGTGGTTCCGATGCAGCATCCGACAAATCCGGCATCGTTTCCGGCAGGTCATCGAAAACATCCGGGATGTCTGGCAAGCCGGCATAGTTCGGTTCGTCCGATTCGCCGACGCCTTCGGAATCCGGCTCGTCGGCAGACGATTCAGATTGTTCAAGCGGTTGCTTTGTGAGCGAGTCGAAATCAAAATCTTCGCCGAGTACGTCTTTGGCCAAGGAGGAAATCGCACCCGAATCTTCCGCATCGCCGTCAAACCCGTCGAATTCTTCCGCAAGATCAATTTTTTCTTCCTGCAACGTATCCGCCAACGCCTGCAGATCCTCATCATATTGCTCTTTTTCCTGCTGTTCTTCGTCAAGAGCCTGCATTTTCGGCAAAAGAGCGTCAGGCGACAACGATGCTTCTTCGATGGTGCGTTCCAAATCGCCCGGAATGGCTGCTTCAATTTCTGCCATCATTTCGGCCAACACATCGCTGACGGGCAAACCATCAGGGCCTGTCAGTGACGCGTCTTCATCGTCTTTTTCCGGCGATGGCTTCGCCTGCGGCTCTTCATCAGGGGCCTCCTCGGGTTCATTTTCCTCCTCCGCCGGGTCTTCGGGTGGTGAATCGACTTCGGAGACCTCCTCTTCGGCCTCCTCGGCAACGTCTTCTTCAACGATACGCACCTTGGGTTGCGGCGGTTCGCGTTTGCCGATGGTGCCGCCGAGCGGGAGGGGATGCTTGTTGTAGATTTCCCGTAAAAGGAACGCGAGCAACACCCCTTCTGCGAGCGGAATGATCACGACCAACAGAATTATAAGCAAGAGCACAGCCATCGTAGTGCATTATAGCGAAAAAAACCGGAAGAAAGTAGGCCATTTTCCGGCATTTGTCTGCTCCGCAGTCTGTCGTATCGACGGAATTCCGAAAATCCGCACGCCTCAATATGGCCGGATTGTAATAAATATGCCGTTTATACCGCCAATTTCCAAAAAAGTTCCGAAATTTTTTGGAAAATCGGGAAAATTTTGTATTGAACCCTTGCATTTTTACGTATATCCGGTATGATAATGCCCCTGGGTTTGCAAAGTAAGGACTTTTGCAGGCCGATTTTTATGCAGTATGCAATTCTAAAACATGTCGAATAGTGCTTATGCCGAAGTCGAAGAATTGATGCGTAACGCTGAACTACGGATGGAACTAGAGCCTTATGCCGATGAATCCATAAGCCGTGTTAGCCTAAAACATCGATCATTACGACACGAAAACGAATTTCTCGCAGGGATGCTTGATTGGGAAATTTCCCCCGCCGAGCCGATCTCTCGATGGTTCACGCCGGAATTGTGTATTCCCGCACCGGAAAAATTGAACGACGAACAAGTCTTGAAAATCCTCGAAACTGTAGTCGCTCAACTGTTCGAGAAAAAATTGATCCTCGATTTTACGGATCATCTTTCCGACAGAGAACTGTATTCGCTCATTTTCCGCGACATATTGCCGTCTCGGGAGAAGAACCTTCGCAATCGGAATGGGTTCATTCATTGGGATTGTTCGTGTGGAGACAACGATGTTTGGCTTCGTTTTTACGCATCCGACGATGAACGGGAACAGTTCCAGAATTGTACGGGCAAGGTGTTGCCGCCGAAGGAAATTCCGCCGCATTACCGCGACCTGCCCCAGCCGCTGTGTGCGTTTTGATTTCAGGCAGGCCGCCGATGTTCTACGAGACAGCCGCCGACCTCTTGGGCGGCGGTCGGTTGCGCCGATGTTGCCTACCCGATAGGGAGTTGCCGACGGACTGTCGCGTGCCCCCGGGCTTGCCGATAGATTTTTTTTTGATAAAATACACCCCGTAGGACGTGGTGCCCGGCTGATGAATAGGGACTGTTTCCCTACGCAAACGGGTTTTGCCCGACCGATACTGTCCGTTTGGAGAATTATTGTATGCCGTCAAAAGAGGAAGTTTTCGCTGGTATTAAAGAACAGTTGATCGAAGCACTGGCCGTCGATGATGACCAAGTAACGCCCGAAGCAACTCTTATGGGAGACCTCGGTGCTGAATCCATCGACCTTCTCGACATCGTTTATCGCTTGGAAAAGCATTTCTCCATCAAAATTGACCGAGGCGAACTCGTACCTGATGACGTCGTGAATGATACGCAAGGTATCTACGTCGTCGATGGAAAATTGACCGCAAAAGGTTTGGAAGAAATCAAAAAACGTATCCCCTTTGCCGACATTTCCGCCCTCGAAAAAAATCCCGTTGTCCAGAACCTTACGACGATTCTGACCGTAAAGGATATGTGCCATCTCGTCGAACAAAAACTTGGCATCTAGGCCGCTTTTTATGAGTCCATGCACTGGTTTTGGATTGATCGTATTACGGTGTTTGAAAGTCAAAAGCGTGCGGAATCCGTCAAGATGGTAACGCTGGCCGAAGATCATCTGCACGATCATTTCAGGTTTGTCCCGATGATGCCCGGCTCGCTCATTATCGAGGGTATCGCCCAAACCGCCGGTCTCTTACTTCACGAAGCGAAGGGATACAAGGAAAAGGTCGTCTTGGCGAAAATACCGAAATTCACCTTTCATCATGTGGATGTTCGTCCTGGCGATGCGTTGAATTACAAGGTGCAGTTGGAAACATTTAGTGAGGCGGGCGGGGTTGCGTCGGCTTGGGCGTACCGAAATGGGGAACTGATTGCCGAAGGCGAGTTGATGTTTGCGCATTTGGGCAGTGAATTTTCCGATCAATCTCTTTTTGCGGATGGCGACATGGTGCAGATGATGCGGCTATTGCGTGTTTTTGAGGTTGCCGTTGCCGCCGACGGTTCTAAAATCTGCGATCCAGAACAGTGATATGTTTTGCCTGGCCGACTCCCGGCGTGCGCCGCCAGTTGAAACTCGCTCTGAAGCGTATTCATTTTTGCTTTGGACAAAAAATCGTCATTCCGGCGGAAGCCGGAATCCAGCCGAACAGCGTGCATTCCGTTTCCCTGGTTCCCGGCTTTCGCCGGGATGACGGGGGGCGTCCAGACCAATTCTGGATACGCTCTAATGAAAACTGGCCTTTATAATTCGCGGAGGCGTAACGCTGGAATTCGTAAAAATAATTTCCTGCACCGACGAATCAACACTCACCCGAAACGGTTGCAACGGAACCTGACGCATATCGACCTCCTTGCGGAAACGCGTCTCGCCCGTCCGCTTGTCAATCGCCATGATTCGCGTGCCTAAATGGCGATTCGCCGTCGCATGCACCGTCTCCTCAATGCCTACCGCAAACAACATCACCGGCAATCCATCCGGCACATCCAAGATGCGGGCCATTTTTTCGATTTGCGCCGGCTCCGGCCAACAGGGAGTGCCCGCCGAGTCGAAAAGCATCATCACGCCACGGTCAATCGGAAATCCCAACACGCCGTTCACCTGCCGATACGTTCGACGAACCATCGTCCCTCTTTCATCCGGCTGCAACATTGCCGTATTGCGTAATTGCGTGTCCTGTGCAAAAAGCACCAAAATATGGTCGCCAATCAATTCGACATCGCATCGGGTTTGATGCGCAACATCCGTCGGGACAAATTGCAGGATACGATTTTCCGCCGGCAAAATGTTTTTTTTCGTTTGCAAATCGTAGATGTCCAGCGATTTTGCATTCCAGTCGGCAACGGAAAGGAATCGGTCATTTTGGAATGTTTGCAGCATTGCCGTACCTGGCAAAGAGCCATGAAGCACCTCCGTGGGGATCGGCGGCATAAAATCGCTGGTCGGCGAAGCGGTCAACATCAACGCCCGGCGGCGTCTGTCATGCAGATCCCGAAGGTCGGCAATTCGGAGCGTCCAGTCATTTCCCTGCCGTTGTATAAACACGATGTTGGTTCCGAAAACGTGCGTTCCGCCATCGGGCAGCGGCCCATCGGCGAGTTCGCGGCCGCTCGTCGGATCAAGAGCACGAACCTGCCGACTATCCGGGAACACCAAAAACATGTGTTCATCATCGCCTAAAATGGTACAATTTTCAAAGTTCCGTTGGCGAATCCACAGCGTTTGGCCGGTCATCGGGTCGAGACCGTAAATTCCGTTTGTATCCCAATAACACACGGCTTGCGGCGAGATAAAGACGGATTTTTTAGGGAACGTGATAAAGCCGGGATTAGGCCTTTGGTTGGGATTGTTCAGCCGCACGCCGCCCTGCTGCATCACGGGCATTGAGGCCAGCGTCCGCGTCCAAAGGATTCGTTCTGACTGCGGTGTTGTGTCGATTGCCGTCATCGAGGTCCCGTGGATGAGCAGTCGGTAATTTGGGAAGGCTTTGATAAATGTCGTATGCTCGCCGCTGTATCGGTTTGACTGCGATTCATGGTATCCCGACGTAATCGTTGCGGGCAAGGCCAACCGCCATTGTTCCCGACCGGCGAGGTCCGTCCGGCAAAAAACCAAGCCCGACATTTCCTGCTTGATGACATAGTTAAAGTCTATGTGCTGCGAGTCCGAGCGGCCAAAAAACGGGATGGGCGAAAATGTTTCGCCCGGCCGCGACACGCCGGGATTTTGAACGGATGCGACGAGCCGATTGACGATTCGGTCGATTTCGGTCCGGGCGGCGTCCTGCTGCATTGGGGGCAGATTTTGCAGATGTGCGACGGTCGGAACAACTTGGACATCAACGTTCGGTCCCCAATCAAACGGGGCCGGAAGTTCCGCCCAGGGGATGATCGACGGCGTCCCTGGGGAATGCAGAGCCCGAAGATGCAAGGCAATCGGCAGCCGATGCCGAACATACTCTTCGCGGAGGATTTCGCTTGCTCTGTTCGCTGCCGACGTGTTGCGGAAAACCTGCATAAACATGGACCAACGGCGGATTTCCGGCGGCAAATTGACGGTATTGTTGAAGAATCGAAATGATTGAGCAAGGGCTGGCGGAGTGTAAGCCGACGGCGTAAATCCGCCGGGCGTTGCAAAACGTTGCAAAAATGTTTCGGCAAGTTCTTCCCAAGCCTGCCGGAGTTCCGGGCGGTTTCCGCGTACAATGTTTTGCTCGATCAAGCCGCCCAGTGCCCGATGGAGTTGCGTTGAATGTCCTTCGCCGACCGGAATCAAAATCGAATGGTTCAATCCGAAAGCAAATACCTTTTCCAAAACGGATTCCAACGCATCCGTTTGGCCGGATTGGATAATACCTTCGACTTGAGCGTGCAGGATTGCGGCCCAGTCTTCGGGTCCTGCTCCCGATTCCGGGCCGGCCAAGGCTTCGAGTTCCTGACTCGCGTCGGCCCAGGCGGGAAAGTCCGTCCGCATCGCTTCCAGCAAACTGCGCCGCAGGGCGTCCGCGGCTTCGATGCTGTGCTTTGCGGAAAGCGAAGCCCGAAATGAGTCAATCGCTTCGGCCAATCGGCCTTCCGATTTGAGGATTCGGCCTTGTTTCAGCAATCCGTCGGGATCGTTCGCGTCGGCTTGAAGCAACATTTCGGATCGCTGGCGCAATGCGTCTTTTTGGTCGAAACTCGCAATTTGCGTCGGCGACTGCGAAAAGAATCGGCCTTTGATTCCGACGAGATTGCCTAACTGCATCGCCTGCGGGATCGTATCGTTCGGCGGCGGGACGGAGGACACGGCATTCGGGTTCGGGGGAAGGCCCGAAAATTGTACTTGCCGATCGACCATAATTCCCCCTTCCCATCGCATTTCCATACGGAACTCTAAACGACCCTGAATTTGCCCTTGCAGCATTCTGCCGTCGAGGGCATCGAGCGGTATTGCTTCGTGTGGAATGATATTCGGCTGGATGTTTGGCGGCTGCGGGGTGTTCGATTCGACGGCAAGCGTTAATTCTTCCGGCAACACGGTTGCCGAACCCGACGCGTCGAGCCAAGTTAATGTCCCATCGTTCAAATCCGCAACGGCCAAATGCCCGTCCGTGAAGGGGATAAAGTATTGATTGTCGTTCCGCACGCCGACGCCCGCCGGTTTGAGTGCGGCGGGAAATCGGCTTTCGGACGTCGTGATATTTTGGCCGGTATTCATATCAATCGTCATCATGTTGACCGGCGTCACCAAAAAAGCCTTATCGTTGTAAATTCCGGCAACGTACAGAGCATTCGCCCGGGAAATTGACTGCTCCCAGAGCAATTCTCCCGACCGCAGATCGAGACAATACAGGTTGGGACGATCCGGCGGAGCGACCAAAACGCGATGCCGGTCAATGACGATGCCGGGAACCTGCCAACCGCTGTCGGCAAAGATTTGTTTGAGGGCGAGTTCGTTCGTTGCCCTTTGGAACAGCATCGGCTGATTGAGCATGACATTCGGCCTAAACGGAATCGGATTTTGATTCTGCGGCACCTGCGGAACGGCTCGGGTAGCCGGAGCGTAACTGAAACACCAAACCGGCGCGAGCGTTGTTGCATCTAAAGCGACGACGAGGCCGATGCCTGTAGGGCAGATAATTAACCCTTCCGAGGCCGAGGGGAACAACGGATACGTCCGGCGGACTGCACCCGGCCCAAACGCATTGGCCGTTTGAGCGAAGGGTTGCCGGGCGATGAGCCGACCGGTCTGACTTTCCAATGCAAATAATTGGAGCACGCTGTCGGTTTCGCCGATTACATAGAGCCGACCCTGGAGCGGGAGCGGAGCACCGAGAAACAAAGTCTCCCAAAATGCCTTTTCGTCTTCGGTAAACAGGTTTTCGGCAAGATTGCCCTGTTCCTGCGAAGCATTTCGGGGTTGCGAGAAAAGGGCGTCGATATACTTTTGCACGTAGGGGAACTTGCCGACTTGCCAGAGAATCTGGCCGGTTCGCAAATCGCGGGCGGTCAGTGTATTGCCCGGTGAATGCCGAAGGTCTTCCCCCCGGCCCAGCAAATTCGGGGCCGGACGGCCAAACGCGACGGAACCGCCGCCGAAAAGATCGTGTTCGTCAATCCCGAAAAGCCGGTCGCCGTCGCTGCTTAACTGTTGGGAAATCCGGTCATGCCAAAAGAAAAGCCGCTGAAATGTCCGAGTGTTGCGGCCAAAATTCGTCTGATACGACGGGAGAGCAACATTGTTATTCGGCGTACGGTATTCCGGCGCGGCGGCAATCCAAAGCCGTTTGCCTGTATTCGCATCGACGGCCAACGTTTCGCCGGGCAGCCGGGTGATGAGCATATCGCCGACGACGAGCGGTTGCGAGGCCGGAATGTACACATCGCCACCGTGCCGAACGATTCGGGCAAGATTGTCAATATCGGCGGCTTGACTTTGCCGATTGAACATCGGGACGGTCCAATTCGTTTCCAAAAGCGGAGCGGTCGCTTGGGTGTCGGCATTTTGAGCGGGCGCACCGGCCGGAAGACGCCAACCGGTCTGCTCGAGCCAAGCGGACTGCGAAATGTGCAGTTGGACTTGCGGCTCTTCAAGTGTGCTGGCAAGCATCGCGTCGAGAGCGGGTTGGAGCGAGTCGGGAATTGCCGGATGCAGGCGTTTCAGTCGTTCCAGCGTGAGCCGGGCGGCGGTGTAGTCGCCGCGTTCAAATTGGGTGAGGCCGACGAGAAACGTTGCGGATGCACCGGACGGAGTGGGAAAATACTTGCGGGCAATGTCTTGAACATCATCGAGCGAGCCGGCGGCGGCGGCATTTTCCAAAAGCCGACGGGCGGTCGGTTCAAATTGAAAATGATAGGAATCCTGGGCATCGCGGGACAGGCTGCGAATTCGCTGGATGATGTAATCGTTGATGGTACGATGAAGCGTACGGGGTTGCGGGTCCTCTTCGCTGTCGGGCAGGACGAAGGCGAAGTTTGCGGATTCGAGAATGCCGCCGAGCAGTTGAGCGGTTTCGGAGTCACGACCGGCTTCGAAAAGTCGATTGGCTTGTTCGATTCGGCGTTCAAGTGGTCGATCCGGCGTGAGGATGGATTCGTAGAGCGTATTCACTCGTTGCGTGTCGGCTTCTTGAGCGAGGGCGAGCGGCGACAAGACGCAAACAAGCAGGAAAGATATTAAACGGTACATGGCGGACGACTTTTACGAGTTTCCGAACAAGTCTATTATAGCGAAAGTATCGCAGTGATTCCATATTTCTAGCATGTCCCAAATGGGTCCGGGATACGCCCCAGGGCATCGCGGGTCGTTTCAAGCAACGATGCAATCGCTCGATGATAGTTCTCCAATGTGTTCATCCAATGCTCAAGACATTGCCTGCCCGTATCGGTAATCGTAAAAATCCGTTTTGGCCGACCGTTCTTTGAAACATCCCAATCCGACGTTACTAAACCGCGTGTTTCCAAAGTTTTGAGTATGCGATAGATACCGGAAACATCGGGCGGCTCGCAGAGAAAATGCGGAATATCGCTGATTTTTCGGGCGAGTTCGTATCCATGGGTTTGTCCTTTGGCAAGAATCGCAAGCACAGCGGGCTGGATTAGTTTATCCAGCGTCGTTCCCTCACAGGGACATTCCGCGAAGGGGCTGTCTTGATTGTCTGTCAAACGAAGTTGAAGTTGCCTAATAACGGGGCTTGCAAAAGTTTGGCTCTGCAAGGGCGTATCGAGCGTATCCAATTCCCGATGGCACAAGAGCCGACTCCCATTTTATCCTATTGCATTTCATTGTCAACATCGACCGAAAATTTGGTAAGATAAACGCATCCAAAACACATCCCAATCCCCCTTTTCGGCAATGCTCGCAGAAATTATCGCAAACGGCGATGAAATTACCAGCGGAAAAATCCTCGATACCAACTCGCAATGGCTCAGCCGAGAACTCGAAGCCCTCGGCGTTTCCGTTCTCTATCATACCGCCGTCGGCGATGAACTCGAATCTATGGTTCACGTGCTCCAAATCGCCATGAACCGAGCCGATATTGTCATCACGACGGGCGGACTTGGCCCCACCGCCGACGACCTCACCCGGCAAGCCTTCGCCGATGCCGTCGGCGTTCCCCTCTTGGAAAATGCCGAATCTCGCCAACATCTGGAAGAAATATACGCCCGACGAGGCACGGAAATCCCGCCCAATGCCCGAACGCAAATGTTTCTGCCAAAAGGAGCATCGCCGATCCGCAATCCCAACGGCACCGCACCCGGAATCGATTTGACCGTCAAACGGCCCGTCGCAGGCGACGCGGCAAATGCTCCGACGCACACGGATTTCGTTCGGCTTTTGGCCTATCCCGGCGTGCCTGCCGAAATGGTTGAAATGTGGAATGATACAGGCCGACAAACGATTTTGGCCCTGCACAGACAATTAAAAGGCGAGCAACATACTATCAAAGACCGGCTGATTCACTCCTTTGGATTGGGCGAGAGCGTGGTCGAAAACATGCTTTCCGGTTTGGTGGCTCGGGACCATATTCCCAAAGTCGGCATCACGGCAACGCAGGGGACGATTACGCTGCGAATCGTTGCCGAAGCGGAGTCGGAAGATCAGTGCGTTGCTCTCATTGAACCCGTCGCAATGTTGATTTACGAAACGTTGGGCGACCGGATTTTCGGCGAAGGAACGGACACGTTGGCGGATGTTGTGTGCCGAATTGTCAAATTCCAAAATAAGAAGATTGCGGTCGTTGAATCCGGCACACGGGGCTTGCTGGCGGCGGCCTTGGGCGGTTCCGCGGAGTCGGCAGCGTGCTTTTTGGGCGGTATTGTTGTTCCGCCGAGAACGCCGATTACTCCCGAGAGGATGATTGAAATAGGCCGTAAGATGTTCGATGCGGATTATCTTTTATTGATCGGAGCCTATCCTGAGGGCCAGCCGGGCCGAACACGCAGCGAGGAAGTGTTCGTTGCGGTGGTTGATGTCGGAGATTCCCAGGCGTCGATATTGCGGATGCGTAGTTTTCCCTTTGTCGGGCATCCGGGTATTATCGACGATTTGTATGTCAAACGCGTGCTGGATGTTTTTCGGCTTTTGTAAACCAGCCGCCAATGGCAAATTAAACGCAATCATGCTATACTACGTCGCTTGCAGACCTTTTCCAATGCGGCGTGGACTTCCTACAACTTAAAAATAAACGCTTCTTAATTTTCGGCATTGCGAACAAAAAAAGCATCGCCTACAGCATCGCGACAATGCTTTTGAGCGAAAATGCCGTCGTCGATCTCGTCGTCCGCGATGAGATGATTGCCGAAAAAGTCCGACTCCTCCTGCCCAAACAAAAAGTGTTCGTCTGCAACGTCGAAAAAGAACTCGAAATAATCAAACTACGCCAAACCCTCGAAGCCGATGGGAACCCGCAATACGATGGACTCGTCCATTCCATCGCGTTTGCAGATTACGGCAACGAAATGAAGCCGTTCCACGAAACACCGAAAGAAGCGTTTTTGCAGGCGTTGGACATTTCCTGTTTTTCGCTCATTGCCCTGTGCCGCGAACTTGCCGGACTGTTAAGCAAGACGGCCTCCGTCGTGGCGATTTCGATTTCTACGACGCGGATGGCCAGCGAAAATTACGGATATATGGCCCCTATCAAGGCGGCATTGGATTCGTCGCTGGCTTTTCTCACGAAGTCGTTCAGTCAATTTTCGGAAATCAGGTTCAATGCGGTTGCTCCAAGTTTGCTGAAAACATCGGCATCGGCGGGCATTCCGGGCTATGCGGATTCGTATCTGTTTGCGGAGCAGGCGATTCCGCGTAGTCGGGCGGTGCAAACGGACGAAGCGGCGGCGGCGGCCGTATTCCTGTTGAGTCCGCGTTCCAGCGGAATCGTTGCTCAAAAAATCATCGTCGATGCCGGAATGGAAATTAACTACTTCGATAAAAATATCGTGCAAAAAGTCGTGCGGTAGCAGACCTGTTCCCTCTCACCGGGCATAGGCTTCATCGGCACCGAGCAACTCGGCAGAATAACCCGGACCCAAATCCGATATATCCCGTATGCGGATGATCCTCGGTAATCGCTCGCCCTCCGAGGCGTCCAACCATACCTCTTTCCGCGAAACCGGCGAACGCTCGTCAAATCGGCCTATCACCGTTGCCTTAAATACCGCTCCCTGTGTGCAAAAATACGGCTCCAACTGCTGCATCGTTGCCAAATCCTCAATGATTCCATGCACATACGGCCAAAACGGATAATTCATTTCCGGGGCCTCCAACCAATTCCAATGCGGATTGCTCTCCCGCAATTCGATGATTCCATCAATGATATTCAGCATATCCATCGCCGAAAATGCGGTATCAAGCATCATATCCGCCGTAATGCCCGCAAGCAGGGCCGCCTCCGTCAATTCATCCTCGTAAGCAACCAAAAGTTCCAAAACCGTCCGCGATGCCTGATTGATGTTAATTCGGCCTACCAACGGCGTATCGCTCAACATCAAATGATCATACAAAATCGGCATATACTCAATCATCTCATCAGGATCATCCGCAAACGGCGATCCCTGCCCGCCAACAAGAGCAAGCAGCGAATTGAGGGTTCCGTCGGCATTCGTCGCCGAGGATGCGGCATTGCCCGCCGTGCCTGTACCCGTGTTGCCGGTCAACATCCCCTGGATGATATTCCCCAATCCCGCATTGCCGCCCGCATTCGCATTGGGAGCCTGCGAGGCCTGATTCGCCTGTTGACGAAAGGAAATGATATAACTCGCCCAACTGGGATCAAGCCCCAATTCGTCAAACCGTTCGGTCAGCAAAGTCTGCAATTCCGCCAAGTCTTCGATATTGACGTTGATTTTGTAATACAGTCCGCATGGCGTGAAAATCGATTCCCGACTGTCCAGCGTGAGGTACGAAATCAGGCCGAGGTTGAGCGAGCCGTCGAGCACATCGAATTCATCCAGAGTGTACTCGCTGGGCTCGCCGAGATCGACGATGCCGTTTCGGTTCCAATCAATTCCGTAGAGCAATTTCGGCGTAACACCGCGAACGAGCAGGAGTTCGTCGAGGGAGTCCGGCATTGCATTTCGGGTATAGTACGGCGGGTCAAGGTTGGTGTAGTATTCATCCTTCGCACCGAATTCCCGGGGTTCGTAACTGCTATCATCTATCCAATCAAGAATGGCGTCGGCAATTTCTTCATTCACGCCGGGAAAACGCATAAGAATCATGCGGCCGATGCCGGGCTGTTGCAAATCCAGTTGAAGTATCCAACGCAGATTCACTTTTGCGGATTCATCTTCGAGTCCGTAACGGGTGAACTCGCCGCGAAGCACGCCGTCTTCGGACAGGGCGGGTGCAACAACGGAAAACCGTCCGATGTGTCGGGAATCGGCAAGCCCGTAGGCGGTTTGCGTACCGGCGGCGAAGCCGGAAAGCGAAATGGTGCCGTCGGTAATGATATGACCGCAGAACAGTTCGGAATTATCGTAGAGTCCGCCGAGTTCGAGCAACGTCCATTGGTCGAGAAAGAGGATGGCGCGTAGATATTCGATTCCTGATTCGGAAAGGAGCCGAGTTTGCGTTTGCCGCAGAGAGGTGCTTGCAATCCGGTGTTGTGCGGACATGAATTTGGAGAACGCGAACACGGCCAGCGTCAGCAAGACGATGACGATGAGAACGACGACCAAAATGATGCCACGCCTGGATTGCATAGGGTGCATTATAGCATATCTCGCAACTCGGTTGATGTTCTCTGTGCTTACTTTTCCTCAACTTCGGCCAGGGCTTCCAGCATTGCCTGAAACTGCTGTTTGAGTTCCTGAACTTCCGCATCGCCGCCATCCGACTGGAGAAACTGGTTAATCAACTCGGAACCCTTCAAACAGTCCTGTTCGCTCAAATCCCGATGGCCGAGCCCCATCTGAACAATCGCCCGAGTGGCATACGCCATCGCCATTTGCATCATGACCGCATCTTCTTCTTCCACGAGGTCGGCAAACTCCTCAATCGCCCGATCAAGGACTTCCTTCGCCTGTTCAAAGTATTCCGCATCGCATAATACCCTGCCCTGCAACGCAACCGCATGAAACAAATCATACCGTATGATTTCGTCGCCTCCCTGCTGTTGCTTTTCAAGCAGTTGAATACTCCGGTCAATGTCAAGCAACACATCGTCGACGACCTGCATCCGTTCCTTGGCAGATTCAAACTTTTTATTTGCCCAATCTTCATAGATCACCGTAGAGCGGTCAATCAAAACATTGGCCAAATCGCGTTCCAGTTCGATTTGGTTTTGGTCTTCGATGACTTCGACATAAAGCCGCATGGCCCGGTTATACGCATCAACGATATTGTCGAGTTTATCCCCCATTTCGTGCAGGATATTCCCTTGCTGCACGCTGACAACTGCCATGTACAGCCGAGTGTCGAGCGCACTGATTTTTTCGATGGCACGATATTCGATAAATGCCTCATCGAGACTGGCTTTGGCTTCATCAAGCATTCCGAGTTCGCTGTAGGCAATTCCGAGGTTCAATTTAATGCCGGCAATATCGTATTTTGCTTCGCCGTCGCCGGAATCGCTTACCGGCTTGAGCACTTTAATCGCTTTATCATACGCCTCAACGGCGGAAGGCAGTTCGCCGTATTCATTATGTACGACGCCCCATTCGAGATAGACGTTGCCGAGTTGCCGTCGGGTTTCGTGAATATCGTCTTGTTCGAGGCTGGTTTTATAAATTTCCTCGGCTTTGGCAAACAATTCTAAAATATCTTCAAGTTCTCCCTCGTCATTATTGTAGAGCGTAACGGCCCAGGCGGCATAGTGAGCGGCAAGTTCGCTGTTTTGTTCTTGTGTTTTTGGGGAGATTTTTTCGAGTTGTCCGACGCGTTTTTCAAGTTCATCGAGATCGACATCTTCGTCATCTTTTCGGGCGCATCCAGCAGTCAGGCCGACGATTCCGGCAAGGAGAGCAGCATGGTCAAGGGGGAGCCAGTTTGACGGTTGGAGAGCGGATTCGACGATTTCGGGAAAGAACATGTGCGTTTTCTGTTGCGAGAGTGCTTGGCGGCAGTCTTCTTTTGGAAAGACCCCCGAGCGTCTATTGTACCCGCCGGATAGGAAAAATCAAGAGCAAGGCGGTTGCGCGGCTGTAATTTCGCTCTTTTTCGATATAATCGAGGAAATCCCAAGCAAAAGCGGTATAGATCTGTTTATGCAAACCCATTCCGCCAAAGACCTGCTGACCACTGCCCGGCTCTATGCCCTCGTCGATGCTCAACTCGATGAGGCCAGATTTAAGCGATTCATCGCCGACATCATCGCATACGGCATCAATATCATCCAACTCCGCGACAAACAGGCAAATGACCGAACACTCCTCGCTCGAAGCCAAATCTTGAAGGATTGTATCACGGCATCTGGCCAGCCGGTACTGTTCATTATGAACGATCGGCCAGACTTGGCCGTGCTTGCCGAAGCGGACGGCGTTCACGTTGGACAGGAAGAGTTGCCGGTCGAGTTGGTTCGCCGGATTGTCGGCCCGATGCTCGTCGGCGTTTCGACTCATTCAATCGAGCAAGCCCGACAGGCGGTGCAGGATGGTGCGGATTACATTGGAGCGGGACCGGTTTTTGCATCGTCGACGAAGCAGTTTTTGCAATTTCCCGGATTGGATTATTTGCGAGAAGTTGCGGCGGAGATTGCGATTCCGGCCTTTGCGATCGGCGGCATCACGGAGGAGCGTTTGCCCGAAGTGTTCCGAACAGGCATCAATCGCATCGCGATGAGTTCCGCTCTGTGCAAGGCCTTCGCCGGGAATGAAAGGTGTCAAACGGGCAATTTTTAACTTTTCTGCCAGTTGGTTATTTAAGCAAATTTAGTCCGCTGTGGATTTTTTAACTGCCAGGGCAGTGTCTATGCCAGCCCCTAAAACTATACGACGTTAACAATGACTAAAAAAATGATACTTCTGGCCATCGTTGCCGTTTTATTCATGCAGTTAGGCTGTATGCCACCCGATGACCGGCATCATCTGTATATGAATTTTCTTCCAGAAGAATATACATTGAAAATATCAAATAAAACGCACCGAACGACCGACGACACGACGGCTTTTGCGCTTTTTGCGTTTTCAGGGGAAGAGGTGTGGAATATAACAGCAAGTTGTCGTGAGTGTTGTGAAAGGATATTACTCGAACTAATAAAAAGGACACATACACACCAAAACAACCTATTTGAGGTTTCATATAATAGTGATATTCACACCGGTGCAGAAATACCTTATACCATCGAGACACATGAGAGAGTATGTAAAGAAAGTTTGAGCCCAATATTGTTGTCCTCGCTTGCAGGCCCAAAAGTGGGGACAAAATTGAAAGCAAGTTTTCTCAATAGTTTTCGAGAAATTGGCAATATAACAGTCATTACACAGGGACATCCCAGCGATTCGTTTGGTGATAGATATTTTGACAGCACTTTCGACGTTATAAATAACATCCATGCTTTGCTTCCAGAAAAAAGAGTTAAAATTGGAGATTCGTGGCAACGGCCAATTATGAAACCACTGGCTCTTGAAGCCACGATTGCCAGAAAATCTCATGCACTAAATGCAGTTGTGACGTTCGAAAAAATTGAAAAAAGTGACAGGGACGACACTGTTTTTGCCGTACTCAAAATAGAGATAGACACATACAGGAACCGATTGGATTTCGGAGGACCGTTTCCTATGCGGTATGACGATGTCGTTGTTTTTTCGGAAGGTAAACTCGTAATTAACACCTCTAATGGGCTTCCTGTGTCCTATACTGCACAAACAGAGATGCGTTATGTGGCATGGGGGCGAAGCCACAAAATACAGGAAGAATTCGCATATGAATTCACTTTTGTATCTGATATGTTCGAGATACCGTAATTTTTCGTGGCAGTGCCATCAGAGTTGGCGAAAATGCGCCATTCCTACGATTTGTAGCGACAGTGTTGACTACTTGAACATGAGCCGACACTACAACAATTACGTGCATCCGCTGGTCTTGCGTCAGTTTCTGGTATTTGGAGCAATCCCTGATTTGGATGACGCTCCCCTTTGCACGGTGTTAATTATTTGGTATAATTCGGACTTGTTTTCCGTGGGGGATTAGCTCAGTTGGGAGAGCGTCTGGCTGGCAGCCAGAAGGTCATCGGTTCAAGTCCGTTATCCTCCATTGGTGTAATATCTTGTAGATTCAGGAGTTGCGGAAATTGAATCTGTTGCGTAACCACAAGTTACGCCGGTAAAAAAAGTCCACTATGGACTTTCCGGCGGTAAAGGTACGCAATCAATGTCAAAAACACCGAAACTATGCAAACAGGGCAATCTTGCCTATGTCCGCGTTCACGGACGCAAAATCTATCTTGGAGCACACGGCACCGCCGAAGCCAAACGGGAATATCACCGGGTTATCGCCCAATTTCATGCCAATGCCCTCGAGCCGCCAAGAAATAAAAACGGCATCACGGTCGATGAACTCTGCCTGCGATTTCTGGAGGACAGGAAATCCAAAATCGCTGTCAAGCAACTGGAACACTACAAATCACTGGTCGAAATCATTCTGCTACAATACAGCGGACTACCGGCAAGCGAGTTTTCTCCAAATAAACTGCGAACTTTGCAGGCCGAATTTGTCAAGTTAGGCTATGTCCGGCAGCAGTGCAACAAGCGAGCAAGTCTTGTCCGCACGATTTTCAAATGGGGAGTGAGCCGCAAACTCCTTGCAGAAAGTGTGTGGAGTGCTTTGCGAACTGTAGAGCCACTCAAGAAGGGCGAGACTACTGCTCCCAAAGGTAAAAAACGTGAAGTAGTACCGAGCGAACATATTGAACGGACATTGGCCGAACTAACACCGACGGTTGCTACAATGGTTCGTATCCATCTTGCTACTGCCGCAAGGCCGAGCGAGATTTGTGAAATGAAAATAGAAAATATCGACCGAAGTAATCCTGATTTATGGACTGTCCGATTGCCGGAACATAAAAACGATTGGCGTGAGGACTTTGATGACAAATTTTTGTACTTGGCCAAGCCGGAGATAGAGTTGCTCCTGCCGATTATTGGAAACCGGACAGAGGGCTGTGTATTCCGTCCGCAAGATGCAGTAGCAGAGACCAAGGTCAAACGCCAGGAAGCGGCAAAGTCAAAAAAGAAGACACCAAGTCGTCAGAAGAGAGATGCGAGTAGGGCAAAAAATCCAAGACAGCATTTCAACGATTGCTATACTGCTGACGCTTATCACCGGGCTATCGAGCGGGCTTGCAAGCGGGCATGTGTATCACACTGGTTTCCGTATGGACTGCGACATACTGGCATTACCAATGTTGGTCTTGAGCATGGCATTGAGGCCGCCCAGCATGTTGCCGGACATCGGAACTTGAAGACGACGCGTAACTACTTTCACGGTGAGAATGTCGTTGCGAAATCTGTTGCTCTGAAACGGAACGAGCGATATGCACCAGAATCAAAGGTCGAATCTTCGGAAATATCAACCTCAAAAGTCAATGATGGTTGGCGGGCCGACTGGTGCGTGTATCTCTACAATGGTGAACTCATTGTAAAACAGGATCGGACGGTTTGGAAGGAATATCTGACCAAGTATGGGAAAGTAACACAAAATAACACACAAAGTAACACTGGTGAAACCAGTGAAATCCTAGAGGCAAACGGATTATTTGTTACTTCTGTTACTTTTTTTAGAGAAAGTAATAATAAACCAGATACACATAAAGTGATGATACTGCAAGACGGAGAACCCATAATTTCAAATACTTTTAGAAATCAAAGTAACAAGTCACTTTCACTGCGTGTAGTGGGAGGCACAAAGCATTATTTAACCCTTTACCTGCAAGGAGATGCGAATTTTGAATGGCATGCAAAGACTAGTATTACTTCGGTGGACGGCCAAATAGCTAATTGGTTAAAATCGTTCAAGTCGGAAGATAGCTACACCTATGTTCGTGATGACAACCCCGCAAATCCGAACGAGTGGGAAATTGATATCGGTCTTCGCACTATTACTCATAACACGATGTCCACACCGCGATTTCGCACCACCACTTATAAGGATGAAATTGAAGTCACGGACGAAGACTGCTGTTGGTACTGGCAACAGATGAAAGAGAACAGGGATGGCAAGTACAGTGGAGACTGGGACTATCTGGAGAACTCTTTAGCCTACATGGTTCAAGGGCTTTATCGCAAGCACGGCAGGCCTTGCACTATTCTGATAGCGGATGATGGCGGGACGGCAAAAAAAGACCTTTCCCTAGCCATTTGGAACATCATCGCAGGCGTAAGCCGAAACAGTTTAGATAAATTAGAAATCGGAAGGCCCGGATGCGTCTCGCTGTTCCACTCATCGGTCGTAATCGCAGATGAATCGGAAGACCTGTCAAAGGCAGACTTGGGTGTATTGAAAAACATCTGTGATGCTCCCTTCGATACGAAGCGAAGTCTCTATTCCAATGAGGAGACCGCAGAAATTCGCAGCCTCTTGATCGTGATGACAAATACATTAAGAATACCTCTGAACCAAAGTTATATCCGTAAATTCGCTTATCTTGGAGCGGGAGAGTCAAAGGGTGGGCATAATGCAGCGTTCAATCCTGAAGATGAGGCAAAGTTTAAGCGGCTCTCTTTGTCTCCCCGTGTCCACGCATACTGGTACAATCACTTGATGGCTCTAAAAGTCGACAGATATAAAGCCACTACAAAATACGGGACTGAACACTTACACGAAGATAACATGGATGATTTACTTGAAGAATTGCGGTTAATCGAAAGTGGTAAGTCAGATTTCTATTGTGTGGATAATGACGGCAACAAGTACAGAGTGGGCATCGGCTCTACTTTTCCTCAGATTGAACTCAAAAATTATCTGCTCTCACGGCCTGATAGGACTCTTCTTAACGGCAAGAAGGACATAGTGAAGATTTTACGCGGATATATTGAACGAGGCCAACTAAACTGGCAAATCAATGAGAGAACCAGCAATATGAAGGATGGAACAGTTAAGAAGCATTGGCTAAGTTTTTGGAAAATTGTGCCGTTGGTAACGGTTGGCATGTTATTCTGTAGTAGCCGGTATCGCTCAAGCAGGTGCGATGGATGGCCGTATCATCCGGTTACTCTTGCGGGATTCTCCGGTTTATGCTATCATATCCGGCAGGGCCGGAAGCCCGCTCCAATCACACCCCCTTACCCAACACACTTTACGCACGATGCCTTCTATTATCGAATCCCTCCTCAAATCGCTTTCCGAAAATGTTAAAATAGACAAAATGGGGGGGGGGGGCAATAGTGATTCCCGCAGCAATTCTCTAAATAACAACTCTCTAGACAAAAAGCGGGCCGAAAAACGCAGACGCGGCCGAGCCTGCCGAATCGAGGAACTCGAAGGCCGCGAAATGCTCAGTGCCACACCCTTCGGCGATGGCGGGAACGATTGCGAAGAGCCCGAATACGGCCCGTTCGTCGAAATTTCCAGCACTTCCGGCGGAATCGATACGCAACCCGCTCCCGGCGGCTCCACAATAGTCGTCGACGGAAGAACATACAACCAACACGAATACAACCTCGTGCAATCCCAGGGACTCCAGGAATACGCCACCTGGAGGCAAATCGACGGCGAGCACCGGCTCACCGAAATCAATGCCCACGCCGAGGGCATCTCCGGCGCGTTTGACTTCTCCGGCTGCTCGGAGTTGACAAGGCTGCGTTTAGACAGCAACCCCGGTATCACGGCCATCACCCTGACCGGCTGCGTGAATCTGACATACCTGGGCTTGGAAACAAGCCCAGTCACGGAACTCGACCTTGCCGACAGCCCAAAATTGGAATGGCTGAACATCAACATGACGCTCATCACGGAACTCGACTGGTCGCAACTGACAACAAATTTGCATACTTTCCACAACTCTGGTACCTACATTAGCGACCTGTCAGGGCTGACAGGGCTAACAGGGCTTCATACTCTGACGCTCACCAGGATTCCTGATGGTCCCCAACATACCTCGTTTGACCTGTCCGCACTGGTCAATTTGCAAGTCATCCAAATCCTCTATTTCCCAATCAAGGAACTGGACCTGACGGGACTCACGAAACTGATAAGCATAGGCTTGTGGAATAACGAACTGACCACCCTGCGGGGCCTTGACACTATTGAAGGTGTGTTAAACAACATAAGGCTCGAAGGGAACCGCTTCTTCCTGTCCACATTGGATGAGATTTACAGGACCGTCGAGCCGATTCTCTATCCCGTTTGGTGGAATCCTTCCTCTGGGTGGGTGGACGTCCATCGTCGCTTCTCCCCTAACCAAACGCCGGAACTTCCCGAATTCATCACGAGCAATAACCGCACCGTTGACCTCTCCTCGGAATTCGAGTTCGAGGCGCTGTCGGATGTTCTCTGGTTTTATCCCGACGGCACTCAGGTGGACCCCAGTTTGGTTACTCGCTATCCCAACGGGACATTCGACTTTGATGACAGTCTCGTGCAAAGTTTAGCGGCCCAGGGGTTAACTCTCGCGAATCTCACCTCCGAAGAGGTCTTTACCACCTATGAAACCGTGTTCACCTGGTACGCTGCGGGTAATTTAACCACGCCGGTATCGGCGGACTTGATTACCCATCTCGGCAACGGCATCTTCGAGTTCAATAAGACCCTCGATGTGGGATCATCCTTCGTTGTCAAGATGGAGAATGAGGCGTATCCTCGTGCAACGAATATGGTGTCGACGGCAATAACGGTCGGGGTCTTCCCGACGGCAACGCCGCCCAAACCCACCGCGCACCTGACGTCGAGCAAACTGACGCTTTCCTGGGATGCCGTCCCGGGTGCCGTCGGGTACGAACTCTGGGTCTATGAAGGCGATTCTGACGTGGTAACTAGCGTGCTGAAAATGACAAATCGTTCGTATGAATTCGACGTGCCGACGGACGGAAGTAATCTCCGAATCGTGCTCGTTACCATCAGCGAAAGTGGTGATTATTCCGAACCCTCCGAGGTCTATTCCCTGTATAATGAACGGGAACATGCCTTCGTGATGGAACATGGCCTCGACAAGCCTGGCCCACATTATTCACAACCGGCCGTATGGTCAATCATCGACGGCCAATTCCGGCTCACCGAAGTCGTCATCAGAGATACAAACGCCGGCCAGTTCTACCCGATTCAAACGCTCGACTTTTCCAACTTCACGGAACTGAGGTCGGTTCTACTTGATCGCCTCGAAGTGAGCGAGATAGACCTCCGCGGTTGCGAAAAACTGGAGAATCTTCAGATATACAGTCTCCAGCTCCTCAGCGCTTTGCATATCAAAGACCTGGAAAATTTGAAAGAACTTGACCTCTCGGGAGTGGGGCAGAGCGGGACTGGATTCCAACTGGACCTCTCCGGCCTGATAAACCTGGAAAAACTCACTCTCAGTAATGTCCGCAACAACGTCACGGACCTGGACTTGACCGGACTGTCAAAACTGCAACACCTGGTGCTCTCGCACTCCTTCACCGGCCTTATGAGTCGATCATCGCTGGAAACCTTCACGGGATTGAACGGGACCAACCTGCCTGAATTGAGGTCGATACGGATATCTTTCACAGACACCATCGAGTCCCAGATGAAGGAACTGGAATTGACCGGATTTAGCAATTTGACGAGTGGTGCCCAGCCGGCTTTGTATCTTTCCATGCCGAGCCTGGAGTCGCTGAAGATTACCGACACGCCGTTGACGGAAATGAATAGAATTAGTTTTTCGATTAGTGGTGCTTACGGTAACTGGGCGTACTTGGATCTGCCGAATTTGACGCTCCTGGATGTTGCCGGCAACGAGTTGACGAAACTGGATATTTCCAGCCTGACGGAGTTGAATGTACTGGATGTGTCCAATAACCAACTGACGGCACTCCAAGGGGACTACCCGGACAGCCTGAGAGTGCTGGATGTGTCCAATAACAAGTTGACGGCACTCAATCTGACCTTCCCGGCCGGCCTGACGCAACTGGATGTTTCCAATAATCTCATTCCCCTCGCGGAATTGGTGGAGATTTGGCAGTCATTGCCGGTGGGGGCGGAAATGTTCATCAACGACGATCTGGCACTTACTCCATATTCCCGGTCTGACCGCACGATTGACCTCTCCACGTTCTATTCGTTCGGGACCTACCTTTCCACGACGACGTTTACGTGGTACCGGGCGAATGGAGAGCCGGCCACCGAGGGAATTACCGTTCTCG
>WRKP01000005.1 GCA_009778035.1 Planctomycetaceae bacterium | reverse complement strand
GTGCGACGGTGAGGGTGAGTGGAGGGCAGGGGGGTGGGGGGGGGGGGGGGGGAGGGGGGGGGGGGGGGGGGGGGGGGGGGTAAATCCTTCCTGCAAAAGGGTTTACGTCAAAAAATTCCTGCCCGTTTTTGTAACGTTTCTTTGCCGCTTCTTCGTTTTCACTCGCTCCCGTCAGATCACACGGGTATCCCGGCGGTAGGCATCTCTGTCAACCGCCATTCCAACTTCCTACCACCTTCTCTTCGGCACAAGCCGGAATCCAGAAGAACGGCTTGCAAGTCCCTCGCCTAAATTCCGGCCTGCGCTGGAATTTAGGCGACGAAACAAGTCTATTAACCATCAATTTAACCAACCAATATGAAAGGAACAATGCTAATGTTGAATCACATGAAAATTAAAACCAAATTGACCCTCGGCTTTACCGTTCTCCTCGTGTTTCTTATCGCGGTCGGGATTGTCGGTTACATTGCGCTGTCATCTGCCGATCAGGGACTAGACAACGTCCTTATGCGGGTCAGCGTTTCCCAACAAATCAGCGATGCGACCAGCGAAGTCTTTCTGGCACAAATTTCCGCTATGGAACTTGCCGCAACACGAGACGTCAACTACGCCGACAGCGTGCCGCGACATATCAATCGAGCCCTCGAAATGGCTGCCGCCGCTGAAGCGAATACCCGTCGACAAGAAAATAAAGACATTATCAACCGATTTATGAACCTCATCCGGGAATACGGGGGAGTTGTCGAAGAATACAAACAATTACAAATCGAAATTGACCGGCTCACCGCGGAAACAACCATCGCGGCCAATAATGTCGATACGATGCTCCAGGCACTCGTTGCCGACGTGCTCAGCACGTATGAGGGAATGGTCGAAGCCGGTGAAACTATGACGATCCAGCAAATTCGCAGTTACGGCGGAGTCGTCGGACTCATCGAAATTACCGGACAAATGCGGGTATATCGGAGGGATTACATTATGGCGATGGCCGACCCGAGACGAACCGCTGCCCAAGAAGCCGCCCGGCAGGCTTTCAACGACAGTGCAGAAAACTACTACGTACAAGCCCGACAAGTGCAGGATATGTTCCTGTTGGAAGCAACAAGGGAACGCGTCGCCGGAACCATCGGATTGATTAGGACTTGGGCCGAAACCAGCAATAGCGTGAAAGATCTGATGACGCTCCAGGCTCAACGGAATGTGCGTCTTTTTGAACTGACCAACATGCTGGAAGCCGAATCCGCAACATTAGGGGATAATGTCGATGATATGATTGATGACGAGCAGCAACTTGTCAAACGGACGGTCGCAAGTTCTTCCTGGCTGATTTTTGGGATGACCGGCCTAGCGGTCCTTTCGGGGGTCGGCTTTGCGTTTTTGCTGACGACCAACATCACGAGCGGAATCAACTTCGTTGTCAAAACAATGACCAAGGTGGTCGATAAAGGGGATTTGAGCGTCAAGGTGGATGCGGCCTATTTGAATCGGCAAGATGAAATCGGCTCGCTGGTCAAAGAATTGAATGCCGTGCTGAAGGATTACAGTACGATAGACGGGATGGCCAACGCTTTGGCCGCCGGCGATTGGCAGATGAGCATCAGCGCGAAGAGCGATCTTGATACGATGAACATCAATCTGGACAAAATGATAGGCCAGGTGAATGGAGTTCTTCGCCAGATTAACGATGCGGTGGAGAAAATCACGACGGGAGCGGGCGGACTTTCCGCGGCGTCGAATTCGCTTGCCAGCGGGACGCAGGAGTCGGCAGCGAGTATTGAGGAAATCAGTGCGACAATGCACCAAATCAGCAGTCAAACGAAGGGGAATGCCGACAATGCGGACCAGGCGAGCGGTTTGGCCAAACAGGCGATGCATGCGACGGTTGATGGCCAGGAAACGATGCAGCAGATGAATGAGGCAATGAAGCAGATCACGAAGAATTCGGAGGAGGTTCAGCGTGTGGTCAAGGTGATTGATGACATTGCATTTCAGACGAATTTGCTGGCCTTGAATGCAGCGGTGGAAGCGGCTCGGGCAGGTACGCATGGGAAAGGGTTTGCGGTCGTTGCGGAAGAGGTGCGGAATTTAGCGGCTCGCAGTGCGAAGGCGGCCCGGGAGACCTCGGAACTGATTGGCAAGAGCGGTCATGAGATTGAAAAGGGGGCAGAAGTCGCATCGCACACGTCGGAGGTGCTGGATACGATCGTGGAGCAGGTCAAGCAGATGACGGAGTTGATCGGCAGCATCGCGATTGCGAGTAATGAGCAGGCGAGCGGGGTCAATCAGGTATCGAGTGGTTTGCAGCAGATTGATCAGGTTACGCAGCAGAACACGGCATCGGCGGAGGAGTCGGCAGGCGTCGCGAATGAGATGAATTCGTTGGCCCGGAACCTGCAAGAGTTGGTCGGACAGTTTAAGTTACGGCAAAATTAGAGCGAATTTCAAATTGTTCTGGAAAAAAAGCCGTCATTCCGGCGCAAGCCGGAATCCAGCGGAACCGGCATCACACGCAATGTCTGGATTCCGGCTTTCGCCGGAATGACGGAGGCGAGTCCAACGCAAAAATGGACACACTCTAAAAAATTGACAAATTGGGGCAAAAAAAGTAAAATCACGTCGTCCGAATTGCCGATTGCGGTGAAAGGGACTTGTGCGCAAAGATTTTCCGTAAATAGTGCCCGTCCGAAGGAAACTAGATATGTCCGACGATAAAAACAATTCCGAACCCTTTGACTTCGATTTTGATTCGCTCAATGCGGAACCCGCCAATGAGGCCAGTCCGGCAACGAATACCGGTGAAAGTTCCTTCGATTTAGACAATCCTTTCGGAGATGAGGTCGTCGTTACCAAGGGAGTGGCTGCCGACGGCCTTTCCGACGGCTTTGCCGAAAGCACCGGGGAAAGTTCCTTTGATTTGGGCGAGTCCTTCGGCGTGGACTTGGCCGCTCCGCCCTCCGATGAAGAACTCAGTGCGGATAATCCCTATCTCGATGCTCCAGTCGGCGATGCCGACGGACAAACGCCCGAAACCAAAAAGAAAGGCCTGCTCGGACGATTTGCAAAGGGAAAAGACAAACCGGCAAAGGAGCCGAAAGCGAAAAAAGAAGGTAAAAATGAGAAGGTCGCCAAAGAGAAAGTACCGGCGGGCGAAGCCGTTCCGCGAGATTGGGGAACGATTCTCTGCATTGCGTTTTCGGCATTTTTGCTCGTCAGTTTGCTGATGATGAACATTGCGGCCTTCTTCGACCCAAACAGAGGGACGTTGATGCAAACGCTTTGCTTTTTGGGAGCGTTTAACGTCGTCGGCCTGGTCGCGGCGGGCATCCCGCTCTTGTTTTACAAGTTTCCCAAAGAGCGGACACTGCCTAATGTTATGTTGGGCGTTGCGGCCGTTGCGATTTTCGTTGGTATTTTGTTTGCGGTAACGGATTTTTACCGGTACGGGTTTATGCTCGGCCCGGTGTAGGCGTTTTCCGTGCTACTTTGCCAAGCGTTCCAATACCTTCTGCACGGTGGGTTTGGGAAGAAAATTTTCGAACGTTTGTTGGTCGGCAATCGGTGCGATTTCCTTGATGAGCGAACTCGAAACGTGAGCGAGTTCGCCGTCGGCAATCATAAAGAGCGTTTCGATGTCCGGTGCCAACCGGCGGTTCGCCATCATCATCGTCAGTTCCGCCGGAATATCCGTAATCGGCCGTACCCCGCGAATCATGATTTTTGCCCCGAGTTGCTGCACAAATTTGACTGTTAATCCTTGATACGTTTGGATTTCGATATTTTTGAGATGGGGTGTCGAAAGACGGATCAACTCGACGCGTTCCTCTGCCGTGAAGAGCGGCTGTTTTTCCAAATTGATACCGACGCCGATGATAAGCCGTTCAAACACGCGGCTTGCCCGTTGCACGACGTCCAGGTGTCCTAAAGTGAAGGGATCAAATGAACCGGGATAGACGGCAAATGGCGGCATTTTTGGATGTGCGGAAACGGATGAGAGGGGAATTATACCGTAAACGGGGAAAAATCAAACGCGTACGATCGCGTGCGAAGAAAATAGGCATTTTTGAACTGCTTTTTGCCATTTTATTTCTCCAACAAGTAGAGGTATTCCGTCACGTGAATGCTTCGATTGGCAAAATTTCGACAACCGCGAAACGTGTTGTAATTCGTTTCCAACACGTCAACCCTGCCGACGTGAGACAGCATTGTTTTCATTTCGTCGAGCGAAATAAATCCCTCGGAATTGAACGAAATCAACACATATTTCGCCTTGATATTCGCCACCAAATCAGACAACGCATCGTAAGCAAATTGCTTCTTATTATAAGCAGAGCGATTCCAACCTTCGGCAATGCCCGATATTCTACTGACCGCTTCAGGACGCTTGTTTTCCAATATCAAATTCAACATAAAGTAATTCGAGCCGTAAGGATGTTGATTGTACGGCGGGTCAAGATAGGCTAAATCAACCTCCGGTGCAATCTTGATCATCGCATTCGAATCGCCGTTATAAATCACGGAATGACAATGAAAATTACTGAATACGGGAAAAGGCAATTCGATATCCCCTTTAATCCGCAACAGAGCGTCTTGATTGCCGCCGCCGAATTGTCCAATGCCGGTATCGGGATTCTTGTGAAATCCCTTGAACATTCCCGAAGTGTTGGAATGAACGGATGCTTGCGATAGTAACGGGGCAAGAAAAAATTTTTGCAGCGGAACATCAATGCCGTCAATCAACTGCCGCATCGTATCGAGATACATCGCATTGCGGTGGGTGTAAAAAACGCGTTCTCCTTGTTGAATGTGATCATCATTTTTTGGAGCGTACAATTCCGTGATAAATCCTTCAATGAGCGGATTCGTCGCAATCGTATCGAGCAAATAGCGGTGGATGTTTTGCAATTCCGGCAGGTCAATGCCGGTTGTGTTTGCGAGGTAACATTCGTTGGTGATTTGGGAATACTTTTCCAAATCATTCACGAACAGATTGTCCGAAAACTGCTTAAAATATCGGGCAACGATACCGCTGCCGCTGAACACGTCGAAGATGTCTAATTTGTCCTTGCCGAGTTTTTTTTGGACGAGGTGAACACCCTTTGTGATAAACTTCAACAAAGACCGTTTGTTGCCGATGTATGTGAGAATTTGTTTCGTGAGATAGTCCTCATTTTCGAGTTGGGATTCAGGACAAGAGCGTGCGTCAAGCACTCGGCATTTTGTTTTCGCCGATTTACTCGCGGACTTTGCAGGGGCCAATAATACAGTTGCTTGCGAAACCACGGAAAGTATCCTATCACAAGGAAAATTCAAAATCAATGGGACGATTTTTCTTAACTTTTATGGTACAATCAACGCGTTCGCAATCTGGCGATTGCAGCCCGTTTTTCACCAGAATGAATCCAAAAGTCATCTACTCCGTTTTCAAACGCAATTTCGTCGGCTACCTCTCCAATCCGACCGGATATGTCTTCATCTGCGTCTTCGTTCTCCTCAGTTCCATCGCCGCGTTCCTGCCCGACGACTTCTTCAACGCCAACCTCGCCAACCTCGACCAACTCAATCGCTGGTTTCCCCTCATTATGCTCGTCTTCATTCCCGCAATCACGATGGGAATCTGGGCCGACGAACGACGGCAAGGGACCGACGAACTCCTGCTCACCATTCCCGCCAGCGATTTTGACATCGTGCTCGGTAAATTCAAGGCCGCCGTCGACATCTACTCCATTTCGCTCATTTTTTCGTTTGTTTGCAATCTGCTCATTCTCAAATACCTCGGCTCGCCCGACATCGGCCTGTTTATCTGTACCTACATCGGGTACTGGCTCGTCGGCGTGGCCATGATTTCCATCGGGATGGTCGCATCCTTCCTGACGGGCAATCTGACCGTCTCCTACATTCTCGGGGCCATCTGCTGCGCTCCCTTCATTGCCGTCCATTGGATTGATGCCGCCCCGATTCCCGCCGATTTTGCCCATCTGCTCAAAAGTTTTAGCATCGCCTCCCAATTTGAACTTTTCGGACGCGGAATCGTTGCCCTGTCGAGCATTTTTTACTTCGTTATGCTTACGGCAACGATGCTTTATTTAAGCATGATTCTCATTGGCCGTCGGCACTGGACGGCCTCACGCAAATTTCAAGGAACCTGCCATTTTGCCGTCCGAACCATCTGCCTGCTCGCCATCGGATTGAGCATCGTATTCATTGGCCGTAGTGCGGATTTGCGTGCCGACCTGACCGAAGAAAAATTGAGCACGCTCTCGCCCGCTACGATTGCTTTGCTCCGAAATCTCAATCCCGAACACCCCATTGTCATCGAAGCGTTTGTCAGTGCGAATGTTCCCGAACCTTACGTTCAAACGCAACGGGACATCATCACGATCCTTCACGAAATTGAGTCGATTTGCGGACGAAATATCATCGACCTGCGGCTGCATAACAACATTGAGCCGAATACCGAGGCGGCATTGATTGCCAGCCAACGCTTCGACATCAGGCCGAATAATGTGTTTTTTGCAGCCCGCGGCCGTCGGGAACATACCAGCATTTTCCTCGGCGTTGCCTTTCGCAGCGGCTTGGATACGCTCGTTTTGCCCTTCATAGACCGGGGACTTTCCGTGGAATATGAACTCGTTCGGGCGTTGCATAGCGTAATTGACCAGCGGAAAAAGCGAATCGGCATCTTGCGGACGGATGTTCCGCTGTTCGGCGGATTTGATATGCAGTCCTTTTCGATGACGCAGCCCTGGATGATTGTTGACGAATTGGAAAAACAGTATACCGTTATTGACGTCAATCCGATCCAGCCGATTACGGAACGCTTTGACGCGTTGCTGGCCGTGCAACCCTCGGCAATGGGGCCTATGGAAATGCTCAATTTCATTGATGCGATTCGAGATGGCCAGCCGGCGATTATTTTTGAGGATCCGCTTCCCATCACGACGTACGTTCGCAATATACCGGGAACGGCTGAACCAAGGCAATCCGGCGGCAATCCGATGATGGGGATGGGCCGGCAAACGCCCAAAGGGAACATTGATCTGCTTTGGGAACTGCTCGGGATGCAAATAGACGGTCAGCAGGCGGTTTGGCAGGAATATCAACCGATTCGGCAACTTTCGCATCTGCCCAAAGGATTCGTCTTTTTGGATCAAAGTTCGGAAAATTCCCCATTCAACCAAAATGATGCCGTAACGTCAGCATTGCAGTATATGATGCTGACGTTCCCAGGCCGAATCACGGAATATGTTCCGTTGTTTGGGGAAACGCCGGAAACAACGCTCACGGCAACGCCGCTTCTCCAAACATTCCAGCAGCCGTCCGGCATCGTGTTGGCGAGAATTGCCCGACAGGGCGGCGATTGGGAGCGTTCGATGGTTCCCCAAGAGCAACCGCAGACATTGGCCGTCCGCATTCGAGGGGAGTTAGCCGCTCCGCAGGAGCCCCCCCACGAGGAGCCCCCCGCGGACGACCCGCCCGTCTTGCCGGAGCCGACAAATATGGACGTGATCCTCGTTGCGGATATTGATATGCTGTCGGATATGCTGTTCGTTCTGCGGCAAATGGGGAACGAGCCGGGTTCGGGCATCAATTTGAATTTTGACAATGTGACGTTCATTCTTAATGCGATCGACAGCATTGCGGGCGATGAGCGGTTCTTGGAAATTCGCAGTCGCCGTCCAAAGCATCGAACGTTGTCGAAATTTGACGAGCACACGGATGCGATTCGGGCGGAGACGATGGAAACGCGGCGGAATTTGCAAGCGGAATACCAAGAATTGGCGGAAGCGGAGCAGAGTGCTTTGGAAGCCAGAATAAATCAGTTGCGCCAGGAATTCGGCCAGAGAACGATGAATGAGGGCGATGCGATGCGAAAATTGGAGACGGCGGCGATGGCAGCGAGGAAGCGGCTGGATGCGGAGCACGAGCGGTTGCAACGGGAGTTGAACATCAAATTGGAGGAGGCGGAAGTTGCCCTGAATGAGCACATACGCCGGGTGCAGGGCGAATATAAACTGTGGTCGGTGGTTTTACCGCCGATTCCGCCGTTGGTGATTGCATTGGTGGTGTTTTTCGTCCGTCGGATACGGGAATCGGAGGGCATTCCGGCAACGCGCCGAAGAAGCGGAGGGCGCTAGACCTCCGATTATTCGGCGGGCTCTGTGTCTACGGAAAGGCGAAAATCGCGCCCGTTACCGCACCCGCTTGGAACAACGCTCCACGCGGCGAAATCGGGAACGGCTCCGACATGTACGGCGTGTATGTTCCCGCACGCTGATGGCCCAATGTGTAAACACACTCGCCCGGCGGCGTTACGCCCATATGATAAGGCAACAACGGAATCGTCCCAAAAAACCTCACGCCGGACACCAACGGCTGAAATGCCGGCCGGACCTTCGTGTGGCCGTGCCTTTCCAACTGCGTGTCCTCAAAATACGCCGCTCGCGTGCTCAATGCCGATGCCGTCCACATGTAATTGGTTCGACCAAAATGCCGACCGTAAAACGGCTTGCTTTCGATATAACACTCTTCTGGAAGTTCCTCGGGGTGAGTCGGCCGGATGTCGTGCGAAATTTCCCGAATCGACTTGAACATAATCTGATCGCCGCAGGGGACTTTTTCCTCCGTCCTCAAAGGAACCTGAATACCACGCGGAAGAGTTGGCACGGCCGGGACAATCGGCTCCGAATACCCTTCAACGAATTGCATCGTTTCGATGTACTGTACCTGCACGACGTCCGCCGAATCGACATCTCCGTCCCAATACTCAAAAGGTACGGCATCCGTTGCAATCATTGCCGGTATGTGCGTGATGGCCGTACGAACAACCGACGGCGTCGCCGATTCGCTGCTTCCCGGCTTTTTCCACCGCACTTCGCTGCCGAACGCACTGCCCGCCAGCAAGAGAACTCCTGCAATGCTCAATGTCGAAAACCAATGTAGTTTCATATGGGGTATCCTTTCCTTTGTGTTAGCCGCGTCGCCAGCGACGCACTAACGGGCTCTATTCGCTGCTGTAATTCGGTGCTTCCTGCGTAATCATAATGTGGTGCGGATGATTTTCCTTGCCGCTCGCCTGCGAAATTCGGATGAATTTCGACTTTGTTCTCAAATCTTCAATCGTTTGCGCTCCGCAATATCCCATCCCGGCCCGAAGTCCGCCGACCAACTGGTACACATACGGCCCGAGTTGCCCTTTGTAGGCGACTCGGCCTTCAACTCCTTCCGGCACCAACTTTTCCAGTTCGCTTTCGCGTCCCTGTCGATACCGTTCGCCGGAGCCGTGAACCATCGCACCGAGCGATCCCATCCCGCGATAGCCTTTGTAAGTTCGCCCTTGGTAAAGGATTAACTCTCCCGGACTTTCCTCCAAACCGGCAAACAGGCCGCCGAGCATCACGGCATGGGCTCCCGCTGCGATCGCTTTGGTAATATCACCGGAATACCGGATACCGCCGTCGGCAATTACCGGCACACCGCGTCCTTCCAGTGCTTTGGCGGCCCTGGAAATTGCTGTAATTTGCGGAACGCCGACACCGGAAACAACCCGCGTGGTGCAGATTGAACCGGGCCCGATCCCGACTTTCACGGCATCCGCTCCCGCATCGGCCAGGGCTTTGGCCCCGTCTTCGGTCGCGACATTGCCCGCAATGACTTCAATATCGTGGTTTCGCTTGATGTATCGGATCGTTTCCAGCACATTGGCCGAATGACCGTGTGCGCTGTCCACCACCAAGACATCGACGTCGCGTTCGATGAGTCGTTCGATTCGGTCATCGTCGTGAACTCCGACGGCCGCCCCGACCCGCAGTCTTCCTTCGTTATCGACGCATCGCCGGGGAAAACTACGCATTTTGTCAATGTCCCGGATCGTGATGAGACCCGTCAGTCTATACTTATCGTCAACCAAGAGCAGTTTCTCTACTTTTTTTTCCATTAAAATCGTTTCTGCCGATTCCAGCGTTACATTTCCTTGAGCGGTAATGAGATTCTGGGCCGTCATCACTTCGGAAATTGCGGTATCCATATTTTCGAGGAATCGCAGGTCGCGCCGGGTGAGGATCCCGCAGAGAGTACCGTCGGCTTGCACGATGGGCACGCCGGAGAGGTTTTTTTCCTGCATAAGCCGTTGTGCTTCGCGGACGTTTGCGGTCGGCGGCAGCGTGGCGGGCTGGCGGATGATGCCGTTGGCACTGCGTTTGACTTTGGAAACTTCTTCGGCCTGCTGTTCGATGGGCAAATTTTTGTGGATGATGCCGATTCCGCCTTCTTGGGCGAGGGCGATGGCCATATTGGCCTCGGTAACGGTATCCATTGGGGAACTGACGAGGGGGATTCTTAGCGAGATTTTTTTTGTAAGATGTGTGGAGACATTGACGTTCGAGGGCACGATTTCGCTGTATTGCGGTTCGAGCAGAACGTCATCGAAGGTGATGCCCATTTCGGCGGAGAGGGAGCAGTAATCCATTGTCGTAGAGTAGTTATAATTAAAAGTATAGAATTTTCAGTATAACCGAATGTCGGCACAGCCGCAATCGTGCGGCGCACGAGCGGAGGGCGTGAGCCCTCCGGTAAACCCGCACCGAACTTGCTTTCCAAGCCCAGGCGGGGTAACATAGTACCCTTATGAAACGTCTTTCCGCTTCGCTTGACTTCCAATCGCAACACGACGGCTCGGTTCTGCTGGAAGTTGCCGTCCAAAATGAGCCGATTCTCTTCGGCCTGTGGACCGTCAACGTCCGACTCGGCAAACGAACACTCCCTCCCGTCAGCGACTGGACGAAAATCTGCGAACATACCGAACGCGGCTGCGAATACATCGAAATTGAATTGCACCTCGCTCATGAGTACCGATTACAACGCAGCGTGCTCCTCAACCGCAAGGACCAAGTGCTCTTGCTGGCCGATGCAGTTCTTGCCGACAAGGGCCAAAGCAATGCAACGCTATCCTACCGGTCGGAATTCAACGTTTCGCCGAAGTTACGGGCCAGAACATCCGCCGAGGCGACGGAAATTGACTTTCGCCCCAGCAGCCGGTCGGCGGCACCGCCCTTCCGCGTGTTGCCGTTGGCTCTGCCGGAATGGAAGGCCGCACCGCCAACCGGTTTGATCAGCGGGATGCTTTCCGAAATGGAAGGCATTTTGACATTGCATCAAGAAACGGCGGGCCGATCGCTGTTTGCACCGCTCTTTTTCGATTTGAATGCCGACCGGTTGGGCAAGCGGTACACTTGGCGGCAGTTATCCGTCGGGGAAAATTTGCAGTGTGTTCGGGAAGATCAGGCTGTCGGTTATCGGATTCAACTTGGCCAGGAGCAATTTTTGTTGTATCGTTCGCTCACGTCGTTGGCCAGCCGAACGGTATTGGGACACAATTTGATTGACGATTTTTGTTTTGCTCGATTCGACGCTGAAACCGGCGTCGATCCGCTCATTGCCATCGAAGTTACGGGAGTTTAGGCAGGGCACAAAAGGTAGGTTGCCGACCGCCGGGCGGCAACTGCGGTACTCCGCACATTGAGGGCGTACACGCTGTGGTTACCGTTTTCCGGCCTCCCAGTCGGCTACGCCGACGCACCCCGCCCGGCGCTCGGCTGCCTACCTTCCCTATTGTGAAATTTGCACTTGCCCCGAGTCTCCAGGATGAATCTCCCGAAAAGTTCGCTATAATGGATTCGTTTGAAAACCCTCAAAATCGTCATTCCGGCCCATCGTCGTCCGGCTTGCGTCGCAATGACCGTTTCCGAACAAGTCGCGTAAAGCCAATAAATGTAAAAATGAATTTAGAGCAATTTCTTAAAAACTGCCAGTCCCAAATGGGATATACTTTTCGGAATCCCGAATTATTGCGAACCGCCCTGACGCATGCATCGGGAGCGGATACGCCCTGCCAATCCAACGAGCGGATGGAGTTTCTCGGCGATGCCGTATTGGCATACGTCATCTGCGATTACCTCTACGAAAAATTACCCAACTCGCTCGAAGGCGATATGACGAAGGTCAAATCTTCCGTCGTCAGCCGAGCGACTTGCCATAAAATCTGCAAGCAACTCGGATTAGACAAATTCCTCATACTGGGCCGCGGGTTGGGTTATGCCAATCGCATTCCCGACTCGATTTTTGCGAATACGTTGGAAGCGTTTATTGCGGCAGTTTATCTTGATGGCGGAATCGAAGAAGTCCGACAATTTATCCTGCGAGTTTTTCAGGAAGACATTGCCGAAATGCTGCAAGACTGCGATGCGCATAATCACAAGTCGATTTTGCAGACTTATTGTCAAAAGCACGAAGGCTACACGCCTGAATACAAGGTTTTGAATGTTAAAGGGCCGGAACACCGAAAGACATTCAATGTGCAGGTTTGCGTTGGCAGAAAGACCTATCCTCCGGCTTGGGGGATCACGAAAAAGGAGGCGGAACAACGGGCAGCGGAAAATGCTTTGGCCGATTTGCATGGTCAGCCGATCCCGTATTTGCAGTGATGTTGTGCCGCAAACGGCATGAACCGCAATGGATTATGCTTCCGATGGACCTGTTTCCGTCATCCCGGCGCAAGCCGGGAACCAGACATTGCGTGCGATGCTGGTTCTTCTGGTTTCCGGCTTTTGCCGGAATGACGAAAACGCGTCCAGAGCAATTAAAGTACGCTCTTGGTCTTCAATTTGAAACTTGCAGCGTGCTTTCCTTCATTTTCAACTTGCCGTTACTCCGCCGGCCGCGGAAACCGCCCGCGTGTATTCCGCTCTTGCCGATACCTATCAGGAATCGCATCGCCAGGACGCCACGAACCAGCCCCCGGTTGCCATTCCCCTTGTTTATTTGCCCATTCCTTCAATTTGTCCTGCATCACCTTGACGAGTCCCGTCGGATGATCAATCAAATCCTGAAGCCGCAACCACCGTTCGTCGGTCAAAACATCGAACATTTTCGCCTGGAACTGCGATGAAAACTGCTTTCCGTGGGTCTCGATTTCATTTCCAACCTTAACGAGGTCTTCCGTTACCTCTTTGTATATGACCGCATCAAGTAACTCGAAATTGACACCTCGGTATCCCTGTTTTTCCATTTCGGCATGAATCTTGTCGTCGATCATCTGTCGGCGGTTTACAATATCCTCAAGAATTTCCTCGTATTCCCCTTCGAGTTCCTTTTTGATGGTCTCCATTTCCTGCTTTTGGGCATCGGTCAAGCCGAGTGCTTCAAACATACTCGGCGGAAAGATTGACACATCTGACAAGGCTGCCGCTAACTGCACCTCTTTCAACTTTTGTTTTTGTTGCGGTGTCAGAGTCATTTCCAGGGCATTGGCGATGCTATGGGGGTTGAGTCCATTGCCGCTGGTTGTTGTCAGTGCAAACACCTTGTTTTGCAGGTCAAAGAACCGTTTTTTTGTTTCTTCGTCGGCATTCTGCCATGCGGAAGCGTGTGCGATTTCGATTGCTTTTATCTCATCATAGATTTGTCTCAATTCGGGATTCTTCTGCGGATTTCGCATATCATTTGCCGTCTCCTGAAGTTGCTCATACTGTGCATCGGACATGTTTAGTTCCGCACGAAAACCGGGCTCGCTTAGCAATCCGAGGATAATGCCGTTGCCGCTTGTACCGTTCCATGCCGCACGGGTCAGGGCTTTCCCGAATTGCTTCTGCAACTCTTGATTCATCGGAGATTTTCGTTGTTCAAAATAGTCGTCTTGCGGCAGAACATCAGCGACGACCGAACAGAATACCAGACACGATAGGGCCGCGAGCAGCAGTTTCGTTTTCATGGGAATAAACTGTTGCACAATATCAATCTTGCAACAATAATTGGGGCCACAGGATGGATTATAGCAAAATTTTCTTTTCCAATCCAGGAGTACCAATGAACCGCATGGAGAAAAATTGAGGTTGTTTCTCGGCTCGTGCGCAGCACTCCCCGGGGGCTCGCTCAAAACGGGACTATCTATTTTTTTATTTTTGTGTACAATTTCCATGCCGTTAACCGTGCGGAATTGCTAATAAATACCATGATAGAGGCCTCACAAGACAAGATCGCTCGAAAAAAGGGCGTTTTAGTTGATCTGACCAAGTGCATCGGATGCAATAGTTGCGTCGTCGCTTGCAAAATGTACAACGATAACAAATGGATTGATGACCGAAATCCCCATCCCGCGCCCACGGACGGCCAAGATGCAAAACTCGCCGATGAAAACTGGACCGTCGTGCGAAAATGCCGAGTCAGTTCCAAAGACGGAGAACGACTCAGCAAAGACCTTCCCATCCAATCAAACGGAACCGAAGTTTGGCGGTACATCAAAGAACAATGCCTGCATTGCAAAGATGCGGCCTGCGTTTCCTCGTGCTTCGCATCGGCATTTCGACATACCGAACAGGGTCCCGTCGTTTATTATCCCAATCTTTGCGTCGGATGCCGATATTGTATGCTGGCCTGTCCGTTCAGCATTCCCAAATTTGAATGGAATAAGGCACTCCCCATGCTGACGAAGTGTACGATGTGCAGCAAACGGGTCGAAGACGGCGACGCACCGGCCTGCATTGTTGTTTGTCCGACGGATGTGATGTTGTACGGCGATTATGATGAGGTGCTTCGAGAGGCGAAGCGTCGGCTTGCCGATCCTGATAGCCGATATGTGCAGCACATTTACGGCGAGAGGGAGGCGGGCGGAACGCTTTGGATTTACATATCGGACAAACCGTTTGAGACGTTGGGTTTCAAGACGAATGTACCGATGCAATCGATACCGGCTTACACACGGGGATTTACGACGAAGAGCGTGTATGTTGGCGCGATTTGGGCGACGGTCTTGGCGTGTTTGTATTTCTTTACGGGTCGAGTTGCGGAAAAGAAAGCGAAGGATAAAGAGCCGGAGGCGTGAGAGCACGAGCCTATGCGCACGAGCCGGGGGCGTCAGCCCCCGGGGTTTTCGACATATGATATTCTTTGATAGACTCACCCGGGGGCTAACGCCCCCGGCTCTTGTGCCATCCCCCCGGCTCGTGCGCGGTCGCGCGTATGCTCGTGCACAGCAAAAAATTCCTGCTATAATGCCCTTATCTTCGTTGCTCATTTCGTCCATTGACTCCCTGCGATCCCCCGCTGGCTCCGTATGCGTTTCCAACCGCTCAAACGCAAGGCCGACTGTATCCCGAACCCCCCCATCCCTATCGCGGGGCCTTCCAACGCGACCGCGACCGAATTATCCACTGTGCCGCCTTCCGAAGACTCAGCGAAAAAATGCAAGTTTTCACCGCGGAATTCGGGAACTATCACCGTACCCGTTTGACGCATACCATGGAAGTCGTCGGCGTTGCTCGCACCATCGGCCGAGTACTGCGGCTCAACGAAGACCTCATCGAAGCCGCCGCACTGCTGCATGATATTGGCCATTCCCCATTCGGCCACGCCGGCGAAGCCGTCCTCGACCGCCTCCTCCAAGACTGCGGCGGGTTTGACCATAATGCTCAAGCACTGCGAATCGTCGAAAAATTGGAACGCCGATATTCCAATTTTCCCGGACTGAACCTGTCTCGGGAAATCCTGGACGGCCAAGCGTATAAGATTGCCAAGACGGGCATACCGTTGCTGGAAATCCAGGTTGTCGACATTGCCGACAGCATCGCCTACGATACGCATGATGTCGATGATGCGATGGAAATCGGGCTGTTGATGACGGAGCAGCCGATGGAAACTTCCCTTTGGAAACGCTCGGCACGCAAAGTCCGGGCGCAATGGGCGAACTTGAATGATGCCGAATTCCGCCGGGCCGTCGTGCATGACCTCATCGAAACGCAGGTCAGCGATCTTTTGCAGGCGGCAATGCAGCGGCTGGAGGGGATCACCTCGCGGGCGGATGCCCTGACGGTGCCGATGATCGTCCCGAGTGCGGAAATTGCAGAGCAAAAACGGGAAATGCAGCGATTTTTGTTGGAACATGTCTATCGCCATCCGAATGTCTTGATTCACCGCCGTCGGGTAGCGGATTGGCTGGAGATGATTTTTGGGCGGTATATGTCGCAGCCGGAATTGTTGCCGGAGCGGTACGGAGTGGTCATTCAGCGGGAGGGAGTCTGTCGGGCGGCGGGCGATTACATTGCCGATCAGACAGACCGTTCGATTCGGGCACAGACGCAACAAGAACGTTTGGTATAATGGACTGCATTGAGGAGAGTACACTATGCCCGCCAATTTAACGCAACAATACAAAAAGGCCGAAGAAAATTATCGACGCGCCGAAACGCCCGAAGATGAACTCAAATGCTTGCAAATCATGCTTTCCGAAATGCCCAAGCATAAGGGAACGGATCACCTGCAAGCCAAACTCAAAACGCAGATTTCCCAGGTCAAAAAGGAGATTGAACAGCAGCGATCCAGCGGGGGGAAAAAGGGCGGAGCGTCGCGTTCCTTCCGCATTCCCCGTCAGGGTGCAGGAACTGCCGTGATCATCGGCGGGCCCAATGCGGGCAAAAGCCAACTGCTGACCTCACTGACCCGAGCAACGCCCGAAGTGGCCCCCTATCCCTTCACGACCAAGCAGCCGCAGCCCGGGATGATGGCCTGGCAAGATGTCTTCGTGCAACTCGTTGACACGCCGCCGATCACTGCCGATTACCTGGAACCCTACATCGTCGGCTTGCTCCGCAGTGCGGATTTGGCCCTGCTGATGATCGACCTTGATGATGATTCCGGCATCGAACAGTGCAAAGAAGTGTTGGATAAACTTGCAACCACGAAAACGCGGTTGGCCGCGGAATCCAGTTTGGACGAAGAGGACGTCGGGTTGGCATTTACCAAGACGTTTTTCTTGGCGAATAAGGTGGATTCGCCCGAAGCGGCTGACCGGCTTGATTTGTTTTATGAGGTGTGTCCGCTTCCGTTTCGGGAATTCCGAATTTCGGCAAACGATGCGGAGACGCTGGAAGACCTCCGCAATGCCATTTACGAGTCATTGGATGTCATTCGGATTTACACGAAGGACCCGAAAAAGAAGGAAGCCGAAAAGGATCGTCCTTTCACATTGAGTCGGGGCGATACGCTGCTTGATCTTGCGGAGTTGATTCACAAGGATTACGTAAAGAATTTGCGGTTTGGCAAGGTTTGGGGCAGTGCGGTACACGACGGAACCATCGTTAAAGGGGACTACGTGCTCAATGACCAAGATATTGTCGAAGTGCATGTTTGAAGTTGTCCTTTCGGCGTACCGATCGTCATTCCGGCGAAAGCCGGAATCCAGACATTGCGTGCGAAGCCGATTCCTCTGGTTCCCGGCTTGCGCCGGGATGACAAGTAGGTACGCCGGGATGACAGTAGTCGCGCCGGGATGACGGTTTCCGAGCGAGTCCACGAAACACTTGCCGAATCGCCGCAAAATACTATAATTTACGAACCCGTCGCCGAGCAGGGCTTGGCGGCTAACGCTCACGTTTCATGTCCACTCCCGAATCTCTCGACACGCTCCGCCACAGTGCCGCTCATCTTATGGCCCGCGCTGTGATGCGGCTCTATCCCAACGTACAACTCGCCTTCGGGCCCAACGTCGAAAACGGATTCTACTACGACTTCCTTATGGAAGATCGACTCACCGAAGAAGATTTTCCCAAAATCGAGGCCGAAATCGCGAAACTCATCAAACTCAACGAAGAATTTGAACGCATCGAATTGCCAATCCACGATGCCGTCGAACTCCTCCAAGGCATCGGACAAACGCTCAAAGTCGAACATGTCAAAGAGTTGGCGGACGCGAACACCATCTCCTTCTACCGCCAGGGCGAGTTTGTCGATCTCTGCCGCGGGCCGCATATCGACAAACCAAAAGCGATCGGGGCGTTCAAACTCATGTCCCTGGCCGGTGCCTACTGGAAAGGCGATGCGGCCAATCCGCAACTGCAACGCCTCTACGGCACCGCCTTCGCCAGCAAAAAAGAACTCGAAGAACACCTCCTGCAAATCGAAGAAGCCAAAAAACGCGATCACCGTACGCTCGGGAAACACCATGAACTCTTTGCGCTCGATGCCAAAGTCGGGCAAGGGCTGATTCTCTGGTTGCCGAAGGGCGCCATCGTCCGTCGGCAACTCGAAAACTTCATCTCGGAGGAACTCGTCAAACGCGGATATCAGCAAATCTACACCCCGGTCATCGGAAATATCGACCTCTTCAAGACGTCGGGACACTATCCGTACTATGCGGAGAGTCAATTCCCGCCGATCGGGATGCAGGACGGCGACGAATTTTTGCTCCGCCCAATGAACTGTCCGCACCATATTATGGTCTACCAGCAAAAGCCGAGAAGTTACCGCGATTTGCCGTTTCGGATTGCCGAATTTGGATGCGTGCATCGTTTTGAGCAGTCGGGCGAACTGAGCGGGATGACTCGGGTACGCGGCTTCACGCAGGATGATGCGCATATCTTTTGCATGCCGGAACAGGTTGAGGCGGAGTTTCGTGCGTGTATTGAAATGACGCTTCACGTGTTGCAGACGATGGGTTTCGGCGACTTTTCGGTGCGGTTAAGTTTTCGCGATTGGACGAGCGACAAGTATGTCGGCAGTGCGGAAAATTGGAAACGGGCGCAGGCGAGTTTGGAAAAGGTTTGCCAAACGATGTTTTCCGAAGGGGAGTTGCCGAATCTTGAAATTGTGGAGGGCGAGGCGGCATTTTACGGCCCGAAGGCGGATTTTGTCGTGAAGGATTGTTTGGGTCGCCGTTGGCAGTTGGGCACGGTGCAGTTGGATTACAGTTTGCCGTCGCCGGAGCGTTTTGATTTGGAATATACGGGCGCGGACAATAAGCCGCACATGCCGGTTTTGATTCACCGTGCGCCGTTGGGTTCGTTTGAACGGTTTTTTGGCATTTTGATTGAGCATTTTGCGGCGGCGTTTCCGTTATGGCTTGCCCCGGAGCAGATTCGCATTTTGACGGTAAGCGAAAAGTTCGGCGAGTATGGCAGCGCGGTATTATCGAAGATGCAATCGGCGGGATTGCGAGTATCGTTGGACAATCGCAGTGAAAAGATTGGCGCGAAGATACGCGAGGGCCGATTGGATTTGGTGCCTTATCTTGCGGTGGTGGGGGCGAAGGAGGCGGAGAATGGCAGTGTTGCTCTTCGCAGTCGCAAAGAGGGCGAACTCGGCGAAGTGGGCGTCGATGCCGTCGTTGAAAAGTTGAGCGAAGAGGTTAGAATGAGGGTGCTGTGATACGACGTTGCCGAAGCAAACATGCAAACACTTCAAATTGGTATCATTCAACCCCAAGCCATAAACCTGCTTCGGGAATTGGATTCCTTGAAACTCATTACGATAATGCAGCCGGATATTTGTACAGAAATACCGTCGGAAGAGAGGGAATCCGTAACCGTGAATTCCAAGCGTCCCGTGTTCGGCTGTGCAAAAGGACAATTTTGGATGAGCGATGACTTTGATGCACCGTTGGAAGAAATGAGTGCGTTGTGACGTTTGCCGTCTCGCCTGCGAGGCGCACAGCGGTCTTGCATTCTCCGCCGTTTCGGTTAGCATGGCAGGCGTGGTGTTCCGCGTATCAAAAGTGAAAAATGACAGCATCGGCAGGTATCCGAGAAACATTATTGCAGGAAGTCAGCGTGCTTTCTCCCGACTATTGTTCAGAAGTGCTCGGTTTTATTGAGGCCCTGAAAGCGGGCCCAGTGAAACCGGAGGCCGCAAACGAGAAGCGACCGTTTTCGGAAATGTGTGGCATTTTCAAAGGGAAAATTTGGATGGCAGACGACTTTGACGCACCACTTGAAGAAATGCGGGAGTACATGGAATGAAATACTTACTTGATACCCACGCTCTCCTTTGGTACTTTGACGATTCGCCCCGTTTACCGCTAAAAACGAGGGAGATTGTCAATCGCAACAGAAAGAGCATCTATCTCTGTTCCGTTTCCCTTTTGGAAATTGCTATCAAAGTCAGTGTAGGTAAATTGATGTTGAGTTTAGCATTTGAGGAATTTCTTGACGCAGTAAAGCACTCCGACATTAAATTTTTGCAAATTGAGGGCGAGCATCTGAAACGGCTTGCCGTTTTGCCTTTTTTGCACAAAGATCCGTTTGACCGAATGTTGGTAGCGACGGCTTTTGTCGAAAATTTGACCATCATCACGGCAGATGCGAACATTCACAAGTATGATGTGTCGTGTCTTTGGTAGATCAATTTGACACCGACCACGCCCCGCGGCACCGTCGATTGAACTTGCGAAAATTGCCGATTCATGCTACACTAACCCACACACGGGTCTTTTGTCGCGAACAATGCCGCCGGAATCTTCTGAATCAAACCACCGAAACGAAACAACCGATAACGCGATCAAACGGTTGCAAGCCCGAATCGCCAACGGTGATGTCCATCTACGTACCGAACTCGCCGAAGCCCTCCTCCGCGCTGCACAAGAAGCCGCCCTCAAAGAAAAACTCGATGTCTCCGTTAAACGCATTGATGAAGCCCTTAAAATTATCCGACAACTCGTTCACGAAGGTCAATTTGAACTCGCCATCTTCATAGGCCGAGCACTCCTTTTCCGTGCTGCCATCGTCCGGTTTCTCTCCGGGCCCGAAGCAGGCCTCAATGCCTTCAATGAAGCCATCCGGCATATTGCCGAAACAGGGCCCGATACCGATCCGATGGTCCAAAATGAGTTGGCAATGGCCCTGATGAGCAAAGCCGACATTCTCATCGAACCGCTCGGGGCCTTCGCCGCGGCCGTGTCCGTTCAAGAGCAAGCCGCGAAGATTTGGCAACACCTGCTGAACCAGGGCAACAACGAATTTCGCCAGTCGGCCATCAATGCGTTGATGGCGTGCAGCGATTCCAAACTTCAGAACGGCGATGCGGAAAGTGCGATCCGCGATCTCCAACACGCCGTCGAAATTGCCGAAGATGGTGTCGAAGACGGTGATACGCTCATCCAGCCGTATTACATACAGGCCCTTCTCAAGTTGGCCCGGCTCTACGATACGGATAATAACATCGAAGGCGCGTTTGAAACGGTGCGTTCCGCAGTCCGAACCATCCAAAAATTGCTCGATGACGGCGTTGACCAGGCGAAAATGATGTTCACGACGCTGTATCTTCATCTCGGGATGCTGCATGAACGGGTGAACGATTCGGCATCGGCCCTGGCCGAATTTGACCGTTGCCGGGATGTGTACAATGAGATTTTCCGCGAGAAAAGTTGGGGAGCCTCGGAGTCCTACGCCTTTCGCACCGGGTTGGCCAACGTGCTGATGTGCCGGGGGAATATGCTGGCCGACCTGAAACGCTATGACGAAGCCGAGGAAGCCTTTGAGGAGTCCGTTTGGCAGTACCACCAGGCGGCCAAGGTCCGGCCCGCGGGCGATGACGATGAGACGCTGATTCCCTATTCCATCGGCGTCGTGCAACTGAATCACGCGAATCTGCTGGTGTTGCAGAATCGGTTTAAGGAAGCGGTTGCGTTGAAGAAGAAAGCCCTGACGGCCCTGCGTCGGCGAATGGAAGCAGGCCATCACGAAATCGTGCCGAATTATTTGGCCGCCCACCAAAAGTTGATTTCCATCCGCAAAGAGCAGGGGGATACCAAACAGGTGCTCGCGCTGCTTAAAGAAGTCATCGGCGTCCTAGAACGGTATATCGACGACGGCGATTTGGAGTATCGGATTGATCTCGCGATGGCTTACCGGCAGCGGAGCATAGTTCGGGATGAGTTGAATCAGGAAAAACTGGCGTTGGAGGACTCCATCAAGGCTCTGCGTTTATTCCGAATGATTGCCGACGATGACCGCGATATTTCCGATGTGCATGTTGCCAAGGTTCAATGGTCGGAGTTGCTGCATCAAATTGCGGTGATAAAACTCAAGTCGGGCCGGAACGAGTTGGCCTTCGATTTTCTGAAACACGAGATTGCGGAACTGTTGCGGTTCTACGAAGAGGGAAACGACGGTGTCGCTGCCGATTTGATGCTGGGATATACGCAGTATTTCGATTTTGTCGAGACCTTTGCCGGACATCTTAAAGAGTTGAAATATCCCGAGAAAAAGTTTGCGAGTCAAGTGCAGGCCATCCAAGAGCATTGCAAGCACGGGATCGAGTTGAGCCTGAAGGAGCAGGCGAAGCCGACCGACAATTTGATTGCGAAACTGTTTTTTATGATGAAGACGGCTTTTTTCCACAAGGCGGATGGGATTTTGTACGGCCTGCTCAAAGATGATGCGTCGGCCTGCCAATCTTTCGAGACGTCGATTGAGCGATGGTATATTTTGCTGGCGGGATTGGAAAACCTCAAAGCGAAAGACCGTTATGTCGCGGCGGAAAAAGGGGAGCCGATGCCGGATTGGGCAAAATTGGACAATCCCGAGCAGAGCCCCGAACAGGGAGGAGCAGACCCGTATCAAGACCGGTATCTTTTCTATATTAGCGAACTTCGCGAGACAATGCAACAGGGGGCGAAGGCCCTTTTGGCGTGCGAGCGGCACGACGAAGCGGCAAGTCTGTACGAAAAAGAAAATGAGTTGACACGGTCGGTTGCGAGCAGGGGGATTGCGAATACGGACAGATATTTGATTGTCTCGTTGGCGTCGCACGCTCGAAATATGAAGGCAATCCTTCCGGTGGAGAAGGTCGTGCAACTGTTTGAGGAGGCAATGCAGATATTGTTTAAGCGGTTTGCGGGCGGCGATGTGGTCTCGGAGGATTTTTGGGTGTTGAAGCGGATTGGTCGGGACTATTTGAATTATCTTCAGGAGAAGGGACGCAAAGACGATTTGAATCGGCTTCATGAGAGGGTGCTTTCGGTTTTGGAGTCGGCACAGACTTTTCCATCGTCGGGAATTTGGTTGACGTTGTTGGTCGTATTGGAAATTTATGCGGACGACGACGCGGAGGGGATGGCGAGTAACTTTCAGCGTTACCGCGTTTTACTCAAACGGCATCCGGAGTTCAAGGCAAGCAAGGAGTTGAAACAGCATGAGCGTTCGCTTCGCGGCCGCGAGAGTGGGAGCAAGAGCGAGTGAACGCAACTCTGTTTACAGCACCACTTTGAGCATGACAACGCCAACGATGACAAGAATCGTGAAAATAATCGTCATCCAGTTGAAATGCCGATCAATCCAAATCTTTACGGTCGGACCGAAAAAGTACATCAAAGCAGCAACGGAATAAAATCGCAGTCCTCGGCCTGCAATCGAAGCGAGAATCAGGGTTAACAGCGAAATTTCCCAAAATCCGGCTGCAACCGTGCAGGCCTTGTAGGGAATCGGCGTAAATGCCGCCGTGAATATCACAAGAAAGGCATTTTCCGCATAAAGTTCGCCAACTTTGTTGAAAATTTCTTCGGAAAACACATAGTTAAAGAAGAAATCTTTGGTTAATTCCCAAAAAACATATCCGATGAGGTATCCCAGCAAGGCTCCAAGTACGGAGCCTATCAAACTGACGGTCGCGTACCAAAATGAGCGGAGCGGTTTGCTGACCGATAAGGCAATTTGCAAAACGTCTGGCGGGATGGGAAAGAAGGAACTTTCGCAAAAGGACATGACGCCGAGTGCCGGCGTACCGAATCGCGTTTCCGCCCAGGAGAGAACCCAATCGTAAAGGCGGCGAATGATTTTCATAAGGCGATGCGTTTTGCTGTAGGCTTCCGATTGCGAGTCGGCCAGTGCTCGGCAATTATAGCCGAAGATTAACGGTGCCGCAATGTTTTAATACTTACGCTATAATTTGCCTATGCTTCCGGTGCTGCTGTCTTTTGGTTCCAATTTGGGCGATCGCGATGCGACACTGTCCGGTGCTTGGCAAATTTTAGGTCAGACGCCAGCGGTTGAAACGGTGCGGTTGAGTTCCCTTTACGAAACGGAACCAATCGGCGGGCCAGCGGGCCAACCGATGTTTCTCAATGCAACGGGAATCATCCGAACAACGATGCCGCCAACGGAATTACTCGAAACGTTGCAAAAAATCGAGGCGGATTTCGGACGTGTACGCTCCGAACGTTGGGGGGCACGAACGTTAGACATCGACATATTGCTTTACGGATGTCAAATCGTCACATTGCAAAAATTAACCATTCCCCATATTGAAATGCTCAATCGGCAATTTGTGTTGGTTCCGGCAAGCGATATTGCCGGCGATTGGGTGCATCCGATTACAAAAAAAACGATACGCGAGCACTGCGTCCCGTTGTAATTCCCATTGTAATATAGGATGGAGGCGACGCGGCTAACGCCGGAAATTGCCGGCCAAGCGGTTTCGGCATTGTTCCCAGTATTCCGGCGATATTTCAAAGCCCAAATACCGCCGGTTCAGCCGCTTGGCAACCGCAACCGTCGTCCCGCTGCCCAAAAAAGGATCAAATACTTTTTCGCCCTCATTCGACGATACCAAAATGATGCGTTCAAGAATCGCTTCCGGCATTTGGCAGCCGTGCCAGCCCTGCCGCTCCTTGTACGTTCCGCAAACTCGGGAAACATGCCAGGTATCCTTGTCAAAGCCGAATTCCTCTTTGAGTTCCTGCGGACGCAGGATCCAAGTATCATCGGGCAGGCGACCCTTCGGATTGGCCCGTTTGTCGTTGTAAATCAACTGCCTCGCACTCGGAACCCGAACGGCCTCGTTGTTGAACGTGAACTGTTTGGGATCTTTCACAAAATGAAAAAGATGAACATGGGAACGGGTAAATTTTTTGGTGCAATTCACGCCGAAGGTATAATACCAAACGACCCAACTTCGGCAGGTTAGACCGAGTTCCCGGGTTGCACAGACTTTGAGTTCGGCAGCGAATTCATCGCCGATTGCGAGCCAAAAAGTCCCGGTGGGCTTTAATATGCGGCAGACTTCGCTCATCCAGATTTTCGACCATTGAAGGTATTCATTGTCTTCGAGTTTATCGTGATAGACATCGTAGGAATATCCGATGTTGAACGGCGGATCGGTAAAAACGAGATCAACGGTGCCGGTTTCGAGTTCTTTCATTCCGGCCAGGCAGTCTTGGTTGTATATGGCGTTCCATTTCATTGGTTTTTTGTTATACCATAAACCGTCGGGAAGCCGTCCCGCTGGGTTCCGGCTAGTGCCGGAATGACGATTGCGGCTCCATGGACTTTCGGATACAATAGGGGTATATTCTTCCCACCCCTTTACCGTTCTATGACCTCTTTCCTGCACACCAAACCCTCTCGCCGCGGCTTTCTGAAACAAACCGGCCTGCTCGCCGCAACAGGCACCGCAATCGCCTCCCAACTCGTCCCGCACGTCCACGCCAGCGAAAATAATACCATCAAAATCGCACTCATCGGCAGCGGAAACCGAGGTCGAGGTGCTGCCATCCAAGCACTCGCCGCCGATGACAACGTCAAACTCTGGACGATCGCCGATGCCTTTCCCGAAAGAGCACGCAATGCGGGACGAATCATCAAAGACGAACTCGACCACCAAAACCAAGGGCACAAAGTCGATGTGCCGCCCGAACGCTCCTTTGGCGACCTCGATGGATACATCAAAGCGATGGATACACTCTCCGCCGGCGATCTCGTGCTGCTGACTTCTCCGCCGGCATTTCGTCCCCTGCACTTCGCCTACGCCGTCCAAAAAGGACTGCACATCTTTGCCGAAAAACCCGTCGCCGTTGATGTACCAGGCCTCAAATCAATGCAAGAAACGAACCGACAAGCCGAAGCCAAAGGACTCAAAGTTGCCGTCGGTCTGAACAATCGACATGTTTACCGAACCGAAGAAATCATTCAGGCAATTCACGGCGGCGAACTCGGCGAATTGATTGCCTTTTATGTATACCGATGCGAAAATGCGCACTCGCTCGGACGCCAAGGCGACTTTTCGCCGCTACAGCATCAACTGCGGCGGATTTTTAACTTTAACTGGCTGACCGGCGGGTTTATCGTCGATGCGTTGATCCACAATTTGGATATTTGCAGTTGGGCGCATCAAAAGCGTCCCGTTGCCGCTCTCGGGATGGGCGGTCGGCTTTTCCGGCAAGACCAAGACGAGTTAATTGACAATGCCAACGTGCAGTATACCTTCGACGACGGAAAAATTATGAATATGTATACCGTTGCGATGGCGAATACCTGGCATGGGTTTAGGGCGGTGATTCACGGTTCCAAGGGCAGTGCGGTATTGGGCGAGGGCGTCAATGATCCGAGAATGTTTGCGGATTGGAATGCCCAACGCCCGAGTCAGCGGCCGTTTTGGGCACCGCGTTCTGATTGGAATGATTCTTATCAAACGCAGCACAACCGATTTTTCAAAGCGATTCGGGAAAATACGGCATGGAATGAGATGGAACGCGGGGTTGAGGCGACGTTTACGGCTGTTATGGGGCGGATGGCAATGGAGACGGGCCAGTTGGTTACGGCGGATGAGGCCTGGGCGTCGACATTTCAATATGCACCGAACCTTGCGGATTTGCGGTTGGGTCATGATTCCCCGACGATGCCGGACGCGAACGGCAATTATCGGATTCCGCGTCCGGGCCGAGCGACGATTGATGAACCGTTTCGGGAGCGGATCGGCTAGGATGCAATCGTTGCACTTTGCCGGTGCAAACGCTATAATGCCCCATATCGTAATAACAGGAACCGTCCGAATATGAGCACAATTTTAGCGGATAAGTTGTTGGAAACCGTCTACGTTCAAGGGGCAAGCGATTTGCACATCTCCGTGGGGCAACCGCCCGTCTTGCGGTTGCACGGCCGGCTCGTCAGACTCGAAACGAAAGTCCTCGAGCCCGATGATACCGTCGCCCTGATGAAAAGTATCGCGCCCGACCGCTGCCAGCAAGAACTACAGCAATCAGGCAGCACCGACTTCGGTATGGCATACGGCGACAAAGCCCGATTTCGTGTTTCCATTTTCAAACAACGCGGCAATACCAGTATGGTGCTTCGGCAAATTCCCAACACCTTGCTGACGATGGAGCAACTCAATACGCCGCCGGTTATGAAAGACCTGATTACACGCTCCCGCGGGATGGTGCTCGTTACCGGCCCAACCGGGTCGGGTAAATCGACCACACTCGCCGCGTGCGTTGATTTTCTAAACCAAAATGTCGATCATCATATCATCACGATTGAAGATCCGATCGAATTTTATCATTACCATAAAAAATCGACGGTCAACCAGCGTGAAGTCGGTGTTGATGTTCCAACGTTTTCGGAGGCACTCCGCCGGGCGTTGCGGCAAGACCCTGACGTGATTCTCGTCGGCGAATTACGGGACTTGGAGACGATTGAAGCCGCAATTACGGCCGCAGAGACGGGACACATCGTGTTTGGAACGTTGCATACATCCAGTGCGGCGGGAACGATTAACCGAATTATCGACGTTTTCCCGACGAATCAGCAGGATCAGATACGGACGCAACTTTCGACGGCGATTATTGGCGTGTTGGCCCAGCAACTTTTGCCTCGGATTCAGGGTGGTCGTGTTGCGGCATACGAAATGCTCGTCGTTACGAGCGCGATTGCCAACTTGATTAGGGAAAACAAGACTTTCCGTATCACATCGTCAATTCAGACGGGACATAAGTTGGGAATGCAGTTGCTGGACGACCATCTTTTCAGACTTTGGCGAGACGGCATTGTTCTTAAGGAAGACGCCATCACGAAGGCGAACATGCCGGATGCGTTGATTGATAAGATGCTCAAACATGAGCAGGGAATCTCCGACGACGGCGACGAGGATGACGACGACGAAGGGGATGATGAGCCCAAAGGCAAACGCAATCCGAAGATTAAGTATACCTAGAGCGTATTTCAAATTGCTCTTCAAATTACTCTGGACAAAAAACCGTCATTCCGGCGCAAGCCGGAATCCAGAGGTAGCATTGCCCAGAGGTAGGCATTGCCGGAATGACGGCTTTTTTCTCCTAAAACGCCCAAGAGGCTGTCCCCCCTTGTAATTACTATCGGATGTAGTATTATTATAAGACGTACTGCTCGCCGCAGTTTTTAACAAAACATGAACGCACACGAACTCAACGCCCTCGGCGGACAACAACGCCGTGTGCTGGAAATCGTTTGGCAACGCAACGGAGCCACCGTTCACGATGTCCTTGCCGAACTCAATGCCAATACCGATACGCCGCTGGCCTACACGACCGTACTCGCTACGATGCAAAAACTCGAAAAAACCGGCTGGCTCACCCACGAGCCCGCCCCGGATAATTGCCGAACGTACCTGTACAAAGCGACGCGTAGCCGAAGCGGTGCCATCGGCGACGCCCTGCGGAAATTTGCCGACACCTTCCTCGGCGGAAGCAAAACGCTCCTGTTCCAGCATTTCGTCGATGATACCGGCCTCAACGAGGATGAATTGGCAGAGATACGAAAAATGATTGCCGAAAAAAAAGAACGTTCACAGAACCTATGACAACCACAATCCCCCTTCTCGGTACTTTCGTGCTTTTCGCCCTTTGGCAGTCCACGTTTTGGCTGGCTGCCGCGTGGGTGCTCGGAAAACGCTACCGATACGCACCCTGGAAAGCCCATTGGCTCTACGCCACAGGGATTTTTGCCGCGATACTCACACCCCTGCTTTCCACGCTCGTCTTCGCTACCGGAAATGGAATGCTGCAAATCTCCGTCATTCCGCAATGGATCAATCTCCACACGCTCGGCATATTTTGCCTTGCAGGAATGCTCTTTTTCCTCGCCATCCTGCTCTACGGCATTGCCCATTCACGAAAATTGATGTTCCACGCAACCCCCTATCCCGACAGAGAACTGCAGGATGCGCTTTTGCGTCATTCCAAGATGCTCCGCAATGTATCGCTGCCGATTTTGTTCACATCGCCGAGCGTCAAAAGCCCGACGGTCTGGTGCTGGGGGCTCCATCCGGCGGTGTTGCTGCCCGAATCGCTGGCGGAAAAACTCGACAATACCGAACGCGATGCCGTGTTTCTGCACGAATTATCGCACATCATCCGTCGGGATCACTTGACCGCTCTGTTCACGCGGCTATGCGGAGCCTTACTGTTTTGGCATCCTTTGTACTGGTTCGTGCTTTGGCAATGCGATTTTGCTGCCGATGAGGCCTGCGATTATGTCGTGCTTGCACAGGGGAACATTCCGCCGGAACAATATACCGATACACTTCTTCGGCTCGTTGCCGGAGAACGTTTACTTCCTATCCTTCAACCATTTTCACGAAAGGAGAAAATTATGAGACGTATTGAACAAATACAGAGCCCGTTGCGTAAGCACGGGAGTCACGCGAGTTCGCAGGCCTGGACGGCATCGGTCTTTTCGACCGCCCTGCTCGTCAGTATTACCCTGGCGTTTTGTCAGGGACAGCCGCAAAGCCGAATTTCAGGCGGCAACGACGGTGATAGCCGATTGCCAGCCGGAACGATCACCGCTGCTCGTTCCATTTTGGAAATCCGAGGCCATACAAACGATGTCAGTTCCGTTGCTTTTTCGCCGGACGGAAGACGCATTGTAACGAGCAGTTCGGACAGGACTGCCCGGATTTGGGACGCCGAATCCGGCAGAGAACTGCAAACATTGAGTGGCCACACGGACGACGTCAATTTCGCCGCTTTTTCGCCAGACGGAAGGCACATTGTAACAAGCAGTTCGGACAGAACTGCCCGGATTTGGGATGCCGAATCCGGCAGAGAATTGCGACGGCTACAAGGACATAGAGATACGGTCGAATCGGCGGTTTTTTCTCCGAACGGCAGGCGAATCGTAACGGGCAGCGAGGACAACACCATCCGCATTTGGGATGCCGAATCGGGAAGGGCGTTGCAAACATTGCAGGGACACAGGGATGATGTCAATTCCGTTGCTTTTTCGCAGGATGGACGGCGAATTGTTTCGAGCAGTTCGGACAGAACGGTTCGGATTTGGGATGCCGAATCGGGCAGGGAATTGCGAACATTGCGGGGACATACGGATTCGGTCGAATCGGCGGTTTTTTCCCCGAACGGCAGGCGAATCGTAACGGCAAGTGAGGACAATACGGCTCGGATTTGGGATGCCGAATCCGGCGGGGAATTGCAAGCATTACGGGGACATGGGGATGATGTTTCTTCGGCGGCTTTTTCTCCTGACGGAAGGTTTGTCGTGACGTGTGGGGATGACGGAACGGTTCGGATTTGGGAAGCCGAGTCGGGAGGGGAGTTATTGGTATTGCGGGAGCACAGGGATGATGTGCATTCGGCAATTTTTTCACCGGATGGTGGGAAAATAGTAACGGGCGGCGAGGACAGAGTCGTTCGCATTTGGGCGTTGGAGTAGTGCGGCTCCAGTCGCCGTCTTGTAAAACTGCAAAATTTGTTAGAAAATAGAACGCGTTAACGAAACAAGGGCCGTACTATGACAGTCGTAAAAACAATGAGTATCAGGATTGTCGATCCCAAGGCGGAACGCCTGATCGTCGATCTTGCGTCGCAGAACCTCATCGAAATAGACGAGCCCGAAGTGGATGAAGAAGCGATTTCCGCATTGGATGAGTTCAGTCTTATCGGACGTGACATGGATGCATGGCGCAAAAGTCAAGGATTTACCGAAAAAGACGAACCGACTATGGAAGAAATCGTTGCGATTTGTAAAGAAGCCCGAGCGGAACTTTATGCAGACAAACAAAAAAATACGGCTTGTCGTTGATACAAATGCTTGGGTCAGTTCGATGCTGTCGCCGGGGTTCCGTGTTCGCCTCAAAATGGTATTCAATTCAAAATACCGTTTATTGGTTTCCGAAGCATTATTCGAAGACTTGGCGAATGCCGTCCGCAAGCCGTACCTTGCAAGGCAAATCAACCCAGAAAATTATGCGAGACTCGTTGCATTGCTAAAACGCAGTGCCGAACTTGTCGATGTCCGCTCCGTCGTTGATGCTTGCCGAGATCCAAAGGACAACTTTCTCCTCGCTTTGGCAAAGGATGGTCATGCCGACTACCTGATTACCGGCGACCTTGACCTGCTCACGATGCAACGATTTGAGAAGACGAAAATTGTAAAATTGAGTGAATTCGCGGAATCGGTCTGATCATCTACTGGCAATCGGACACGGCATATGCTATAATCCGACTACTTTGGCCATTCTCACAAAAGGAGTTCTAGAAATGAGCAGATTCGAAAAACGCATCGAACAAATCCAAAGTCCATTGCGTAAGCACGGGAGGCCCGCGAGTTCGCAGGCCTGGACGGCATCAGTCTTGACGGCCGCATTGCTCGTCGGCGTTACCACAGCATTTTGCCAGGGGCAACCAACTCGTTTAGCCGGCGCTTCGCAGGACGAAATCATTTGGGAAACTCTCGGCATCCGCTATGTCCCTTCGATGCAAGAATATGGCGGAGTGCGTGTGGTGTGTGTGCGGGCAGACAGTCCTGCGGCAAAGAGAGGAATTGCAACAGGAGACACCATTGTCGGTATTGGTCAGCGGCACATAGAATCGTCCAACGATATGCACTGGATTGCCCAAAACTGGCGGACTTTGCAAGCGGAGGAGAGCGTTATGATGGAAGTCATCCGGGCAGGGATACGATATGTGGCCGATGTTTCGCTGGATAGCAAGCCGTTGAAGGTTTTCTGCAAACAATAGGGTCGCGGTGGTGATTAACCCGGCCGGTTCCGCTGGATTCCGGCCTCGCCGAAATGACCATTTCTGAACAAGTCCATTAAAAAAAATCAATCAGATGCCCCCATTGACGGAAAGTTTTCCTCCTGCTAAACTAACCTATTAGTTTAGATTAAATGTTCCCCGCAGAATATGGCACGGCAAGAATTGGCCTCCGCTCCCAGCGAACGAGAAATGGATATCCTTAAAGTCTTTTGGAATGTCGGCGAAGCGCCCGTCCGCACAATACACCAAATAATGGCCCCCAACGGCGAATTCGCCCTCACGACCATCCAAACACTCGTCCGTATCATGGCCGAAAAAGGCTTTCTCCAAGTCCGAAATGTCAACCGAACCCTTTATTACAAGCCGAATTACACCATCGAACAAGCCGGCTCCCGATTCCTGCACAAAGTCTTCGACGGTGCCGTAGACCGACTCGTGCTCTCTATGCTCCAGGCCGAAAACCTCTCCGCCGACGAACTGCGAGAAATCGAAAAGTTGATTGCGAAAGAACGGGTGAAAAAACAAAAGGGATAAAAACCGCACCTTGTCGATTGATACACGCCAATACACCAACAAACGTCCATGACCATATCATCCGAAATCCTGATGTCCATTCTCCTCTTTGAAGGAGTCGCATTCATCCTGCTGGCGGCGGTGCTCGTCGTCCGCCGATTTTTTCGGCAGCCCATCGACCGAATCCGCCTCACGCAAGCCGGATTGGGCCTCGTTGCCGGTGCCGCTATTTGCATTGGCTGCGGAATCGGGCCGATATGGATGGTCGGCCTGCCCGTGATGGAAACCAATTCCCATACGGCAGATCGCTTCCATACGGAAGATCGCCGACCGCCGGGCGGCGAAGTGCAGCGGATGGAGCCTCCCGCGAGCGATTCGATCGCGATGCAGCACATAGAGCCGCAGATGGAGCCGCTTGCGGCGCCGTTTTCGGACCACGTTCAATATCCGGGGACTGCGCTCCACTCCGATTCCGGCTCATTATTGTCGCGATCCGTCCCCGGCTCATTATTATCTCACTCCGATTCCGGCCCTGTGGTCTCGCAGGCCGAGTCGATGCAGCCCTTTTTGGAAATTACGATTGCCTCCCTGCTATGTTATGCACTCATCCTTGTACCGCTGGTTCTCTTCCTCCGCGACTTCGCGGCAGGATGCAAACTCCGCTACCTGCTCAAACACTCGGCCTGCGCTTCCGAGCCCGTTTTGGCCATGTTCCGGCAGGTCAGCGGCCATATCAGCGGCCATGCCCGGAGTGCCGTCCGATTACGGGTTTCCGACAAAATTGCCGCTCCTATGGTGTTTGGCTTTCTTCGGCCAACACTGTTGCTGCCCGAAAGACTTTGTACAGCACCGGTTTCAGAACTGCGTGCCTGTCTCGTCCATGAATGGTCGCACCTGAAAAACGGTGATTTATTGACCTGGAACGTCGTTCGGCTATTTCAGTATCCGCTTTGGATGCAGCCGTTTTATTGGATGCTCCGCAGCCGATTGCTTGCCGACCAGGATTACCTGGCCGATGATGACGGTGCCGAAGCGTGCGGAGAAACGAGCGATTATGCTCGAATTTTGCTCAATTTTGCTCTAATCCGTTCTGCTTCCGAGCCGCACAGTGCCCTCGGAATGGCAGGGCGCAAATCCCTACTCAAAAGGAGAATTACGATGCTGTTTAACGAAATGAGACCTGTACGAAAGTCGAGCAAGCATAAACTGGTATTGCCGTTTGTGTTGCTCGCGGTGCTGACACTGCTCGGCGTCGGCTTGCGTTTCGGCGATTCCACGGAGGCTGTAACCGCTACAGAGCCCGTAAACGCCACGGAGCCTGGAATCTCCGTCGAACTGACCGATGCGGACGGCAATCCCTGCACGACGGGATACATCCGCACCTATCCCAATCCGCGTCCCGCCGATTGGGAAGGCAACCAGCCCCGAAATTTCGACCTCATCGACGGCAAATGCTTCGTGCCGATTGCCAATTTTGCCGAGCAAAGGTCGTTCAAAATCGTCCTCTATCCCGACGGTTTCGCTCCGTACGAACTCCGTTGGCCGGATACCTCCAGGGACCCGTTGCCGACGATGCTTTCGTTCAAAATGCCGGATAGGGCTTTCGGCCCCATCGGCGGACGCGTCATCGACGCCGCCGGCAATCCGGTTGCGGATGCGACCATTTCGTTCGGCGTGAGTATTGCTGGTCGGCAAAATAATCCCGCACCGCCTATTTTGGAATACGCACAATGGTTCAAAACCGATGCCGACGGATTTTGGATTTACCAAGTCCTGCCGCCGGAACAGGTCGACCAAAATTTTGACATAACCATAACGCATCCTGACTTTCCCAGATTGCGGATTTCTAAGGGCCAAACGTTCCGGGATTTCGCCGCAAAAGATGCCGACGGCCGGTTTACGAAAACGATTGTACTCCCCGCCGGCTTGCCGCTCAAAGGAAGAGTCCTCGACGAGCAGGGCAATCCCGTCGTGGGAGCGATTATCCATACGAACGCTGCCCAGGACGACACGAACTTCCATAGGCATGCAATGACCCTAAGCGGCGAAAACGGCGAATTTTTGTTCGAGAATTGTTCGCCGAACGGCGACCTGCGCACCGTGGACATCGGCATATGCCATCGCGACTTTGCCCCGGATATTGTGCGGCTGGAAGAAATCTCGCACGATATGGAACCCTTGAACATCGTTTTACGAAAAGGGCGAACGTTAATCTTCAAAACCGTTGACCCGGCTGGCAATCCGCTCGAAGGAATGCGAATTTCGACTCGCTTTTGGAACAATTGGTGGGGACAGGGAATCGGAACGCACCGACTCTTCGTCGATGCGGATGAATATGGAGCCGTCAGAACCGGTGAAGATGGTCGATTCGTTTGGGAACATGCACCGGATGGCCGGATTAACTTCATCATTGAAGGCGACAATGTCCAAAACGTCACAATTGATCACGCCACGTTGAAGTTTGGCGGCGAAGAAAATGTTTATGTTTTCAAGCCGGTGTTCGAGATTACGGGCATCGTAACCGATGCCGAAACCGGCGAGCCGATCCCGAATTTTGGCGTGTCGGAATGGTTCACGTTCAAGGGCAGCCGCGGTTTGAGCCGCGAATTTGGCACGCAGTCGGGCAGAGACGGCAACTTCACCCGAATGATTGGTCAGCGATTCGGCGAATTCGACAATTACCATCTGCAAGTTGAGGCCGACGGATACGAAGCGTTGCAATCGGCCGATTTGATTGCCAAGTCGGGCGACATGACGCTCGAATTCAAACTCAAAAAAGCGACGGGACAATTCACTACCCATCTGATCGGTACGGTATTGCAGCCGGACGGCAACCCGGCGTCGCATACGGAAATCGGCATCGCAACGCCGGGCCAGCCATTCTCACTCGAAAATTCAAGACTGACTCAGAACAGCAGGAACCGGTCTTTCCGTACGGACAGTACGGGCAATTTTTCGATTTCCCGAAGCGGAATAAGCCTCGGCAATCAGGACTATAAACTGATATTCCTGCATGACAGCGGCTTTGCGGCAATTCGCAAGGCCGAATTCGAGCAGCGAACCGAGCCGATTTCGCTCACGCCGTGGGGACGCATTGAGGGAACCATCTACACCGGCACGGAACCGGCAAAAGATGCGTGGGCGTCGCTTCAGTTTTATCCTGAAGATGACCGGAACTGGGATCGGCCGTTTATCAGTTATTTTTATCGAATTCCGTGCGATGCAAATGGCCGGTTCGTGTTTGACCGTGTTTTTTCGGGTAAGGGGCGAGTCGGGCAATCCATTGCGCTCAATAACGATAGTTCTTGGCATTCTTCGCACATGCAATCGTATGACATCGAGCCGGGCGAGATGTTGAGCGTGAAGATCGGCGGCGGCGGATACGCGGTGCGGGGAGAGATTGCTTTGCCAACGGAAGAAGACAGGGAGAAAGTCGATTGGCGTTTTGCCAGTGTTCAGGCGGAACTGACATATCCCGAACGCATGGTGTTGCCGACTCCTATGATTCCGCCGTTGATGGCATATATCCTGAAGGCTCCCGAGATGAACACGGGTTGGCTGAATAGTCCTGACGAGTTGGAGCGTGTTGTTCGTCGTTGGGAGGCGTTGCCGGAGAGCCAAGCGTTTCGGGAGGCGAACCCGGATTTGTACGAAAAGGGGATTCAGATAATGAATGCCGCGATTGAATGGGAGCGTCAGCGGCAGCGTGCTTGGGACAGCCGTGTGACGTGTGTGGTGGATGAACACGGTCTGTTTCAGTTGGATGATTTATCGCCGGGCGATTGGACGTTGGAGGTAACGTTGAATTGGCCGAGTGTACCGGGTCAATTTTGGGATTTGTCGGACACTTGGGTAACGCGGATGAGCATATCGGTATTGGATTTGCCGTCGGGCCCGCCGGAGGAGCCGATGCAGGTGGGAGTGATCCCCATCGGCTTCGAGGCCTCTGACCGTCGCGGCCCGCGACGGTGATGAATCCCGAACTCACGCCACGGGCTCGTTTAATGCCGCATAGAGCGCAGCGGCCAGCGGTTTCAGTCCGCTGCCCGTCGCGGAGGAAATCAACCACACATCCTGCTGCAAACGCTCCGAAAACTGCCTTTGCACATCCTCCGCTTCCGGCAAGTCCGACTTCGTTACCACGATGAACTCCCTCCGCTCGCCCAATGCCGCATCAAATTCCCGCAACTCCCGGCGGATTGCCTGATAATTCTCCCAAGGCTCCGTCCCATCCATCGGGGCCGGCTCGACAAGGTGTACCAAAAAACCCGCCCGTTGAATATGACGCAAAAAATCATGTCCCAACCCGATGCCCTGACTCGCACCTTCTATCAAACCTGGTATATCCGCCATCACGAACGAACGATCCAAGTCGATGTAGACCAAACCGAGATGCGGATGCTTCGTCGTAAAGGGATACGCGGCAATTTCCGGCCTTGCTGCCGACAGGCAACTTAACAGCGTGCTTTTACCGGCATTGGGCTTGCCGACCAATCCGACGTCGGCAATCATTTTCAGTTCGAGGCGAAGTTTTCGGTGTTCGCCCGGCATTCCCGGCTCGGCTTGCCGGGGAGCACGGTTGATGGCTGTTTTGAGTCGGGCATTCCCTTTTCCGCCTTTGCCGCCTTTGCAAACGATGACTTCGGCTCCGTCGGCGGTCAGGTCTTTGAGCAGAAAATCGTATTTTCGGTCGAAAATCATCGTTCCGACGGGAACTTCGATAATCAGGTCGTCTGCACTGGCACCGTGTTTGCGGGCACCTTGTCCGGCATGGCCGGCTTTGGCTTTCCAAAGATGTTGTCGGCTGAGGTGCACTAGATTATCGGTATTGGTTGTCGCTTGGAGGACAACATTTCCGCCGTTTCCGCCATCTCCGCCGTCGGGACCGCCGCGTGGAACGTATTTTTCGCGTCGGAAACTGGCGCATCCATTTCCGCCTTTTCCGGCTTCGACTTCGATTTCGATTTCGTCAATGAACATGGCATCCAATTTTAATCTTATGCACGGCGGAAAGAAAGGCATGAGAGCGTATTTCACTTTGTCCATAGGACTTGTTCGGAAACCCTCAAAATCGTCATTCCGGCGAAAGCCGGAATCCAGACATTGCGTGTGATCTCGGCTCCTCTGGGTCCCGGCCTTCGCCGGGATGACGGTTTCCGAACAAGTCTATAGCAAAACGCTTCAATGCCATAAATCCAAAATACCGTCCATTTCCGCTCAGATAAATGGTATAATAACCCGCATGCTGCCCGACGATACTATTGCAAAACGCCGAAAACCGGAAATCCTCGCGGATAAATGCAAAGGATGTATGCTTTGCATTAAACAATGCCCGACGGATGCGATTACCGGCGAACGAAAGATTCCGCATATCATCGACACTCAAAAATGCACCGATTGCGGAGAATGTGCAAAAATCTGCAAGTTCGGTGCGATTGTCGAATATGCGAGCGACAAACGACCGGAACACATCCTGGATGAGGTTGCCGATGCCGTAGAATATCAGATTGGCGAAAATTGCACCGGATGTACGATATGCGCCCAAAATTGTCCGGTTTCGGCAATTCCGCTAAAACCCTATCGTCGTCATTGTATTGACACATCGGTCTGCTATAAATGCGATGTTTGCCGACAGCACTGTCCGAACGGTGCGATTGTGATTGCCGCCGTAAAAAATTGACAGAGTTGAACAACTTTTCCAAAATGCAATAGACTCGTTCGGAAACCGTCATTCCGGCGCAAGCCGGAACCCAGTGGAATCGGCATCGTACGCAATGTCTGGATCCCGGCCTGCGCCGGGATGACGGCTTTTTTGTTCAGGATAATTTGAAATACACTCTAAAAAGCCGGAATGTCAGTGCGGCCTTCCTCGCCGCGGGATTTACGTCCGCACTTTTCTTTGCGGAACAAACACGATACAATAATCCCCATGGACACGACGCAGACTCGGCGAGGCGTGTTTCCCACGCCTCTGCCCTTTGCTAAAAAAGCCTGCGAATACCTCGATTTCTTGCTCGGCAAACACGGACTCCAATCCGGCCAGTGCCGACTCTGGGATATGGCCGCGGGCACCGGAAATCTCGAACTCGAATTGCCCCAAAATATCCAACAATTCTGCTACCTCTCCACCCTCGAACACGATGATGTAAAGCATCTCACGCAAAAATTTCCAAACGCAACCTCCTTTCAGTACAATTATCTCGAAGACGATGCCGACAAAATACCCCAAGCCCTCCTGAACGATTTGGATAATCCCAAAATAAAATGGATTATCCTGCTCAATCCGCCCTACGCAACCGCCCAAGAAGCCGGATTGCAAGGAAAAAGCAAAGAAGGTGTTGCCCATACCAAAATCCGAAAACAAATGCACGATGATGGACTCGGCGAAGTCTCCCGGGAACTCTACGTCCAGTTCCTGTACCGCATTATGAACGACTTCAAACATCGTTCTACCGTTCTGGGTCTGTTTGCCCCGCTGAAATACCTCGTTTCCGCAAACTATCAAAGATTCCGCGAGCGCATTTTTCGTGCAACGTTTCATTCCGGTTTCATGTTTTCGTCCGAAAACTTCGGCGGGACTTCCAAATCGAAGCACTTTCCCGTTTCGTTTATCCTTTGGGATATTGGACAGAAAATACCAACAGAGTCGCAGTCGGAAGATGGCAGGATGGTTTCGGAGCAAGCGATCTGTCTCGACATTTTGGACAATACGACTCACAAAATCGGCACGAAAACAATCAGGTCGGCAACGCGAAATCAATTTTTGAGCCGATGGATTCAACGGCCTCGGGCAACGCAAGTTTTCCCGCCGTTTGGTTCGGCACTGACCGTCAAGACGGGTAATGTCGATACGCGAAATCGGATTGCCGACGGTTTTTTGGCTTCGCTGATGTGTCCGGGCAACGAATTGCAAAGCCAACCGCAGACGGCATTTCTGTCCGGCCCGCAGGCCAGTGCGGGAGCGTTATCCGTAACGCCGGATAACTTTGAGCAGGCCGTCGTCGTCTTTGCCGCTCGGCGAATTCCGAAAGATACTTGGTTCAATCACGTCGATCAACTGATGATGCCGAATCAAGAACTCCCGCCACAATTCATCACTGATTGTGCGGTGTGGAGCCTGTTCGACGGCAAAAATCAAACCGCCTCGCTGCGAAATGTGATGTATCAAAATTGTATTTATCAAGTCGCAAATCATTTTTTCCCCTTTTCGGTTTCGGAAATCGCGGCTTGGCCGATGAGCGATGACCAAATTGCTGCTTCGCTGTGCGGTGCGGATGATTCCTTCGTTGCGGATTGGCTATGCAAACGGGAATTATCCGAACCTTCACAAAATGTGCTGGATTGTGCGCGGCGGGTTTATCGGCATTATTTTGCCCATTTGCGTGTTTTGCGGCGGTTGGAGTTCAAAATCGAAAGGTACGATGCGGGTTGGTATCAAATTCAACGGGCGTTACGGGATGCGGAATGCGGTACGGATTTGTTGGCCGAGATACGGCAACGGCATGATGTGTTGGGCGAGCAGATATTGCCTGCGTTGTGTGCGTATGGGATTACGGCAGACGGCATTCGGCTGCCTTTCGGGCCATCGCAAAGAGCAAATCGCTGAGCCGATTCAAGTAGTCCGCATGGTCTGGGCAATTTTTTCGCGTTCGGCAATATGTCGTCAAAGTTCGCTCGGCTCGTCGGCAGACGGTTCGGGCGAGATGCAGCATTGCCGAAAGGCGGTTGTCGCCGGAAATGATAAATTGCGAAATCGTCGGCAATTCTGCTTCGAACCGTTCGGTATCCGACTCGATTTGCCGAACGTGTTCTGATGAAATCGTTGCGGAACCGGAAGCAATATCAGCACAGAACGCAATGAGTTCTTGCTGGATTCGCAGGATAATTCCTGCGAACGGTACGGACGGCCCCTCGGCTCGTACTAAACCGAGCGTTGCCGACAGTTCGTCGATGCTGCCGAACAGGTCGCAGGTGATGTCGTCTTTGTCCATAGCAACACGAAAAACGCTCTCATATCAAAATCGCAACGCTCACGGGAGTTCGGTAGAGAACACCCCTGCACCATCACCCTCGTCGGCATTTGCATTTTCCTTCCGTTGGGTCGGCAATGTTTCCTCCCAGGCAAACTGAATCACAAAATCAAACCGCCGAACCGTAATGACGGGTTCCCGTACGCCCCTTTGCATCGCAAGTTGACTCAATAACATCCTCGGGCCAGTCCCCGTCCCGCCGCCAGTCATACCGCTGCCGAGTCCCCCGCTGCCATCCGACATTCCCCCGCCACGCATGCCTCCCGCCTGTCCCCCCCGTGCAAGTTCCGCCTGCAACTGGGGGTCTATCGTGATGTTCAGAGGCAACGGCTCCAAATCTGGATTGACAATTCGATATTCCACCGGACGGGGAACGTACAACAATACCGGAAATGTTATACCTAATTCCTCCATCGTAACCGTTGCCGAAACAATGCCGGCCTGCTGCTCTTCGAGCGTCGGCGGTAAATCGACCGTCCCAAACTTCAAGTTACGAAGCAAGGTTTTTCGCAAATACGCTTCGCCGCCGTGTTCCGCAAAAGCGTTCGGATCACTCGGGTTATGATAATGATGCCCGACTAACTGGACGACCTTCGCCGCCGGAGGGCCGCCCATCGAAAAACCCATCCCCGATGAGTAGCCGCCGGAAATTGAACTGCTCGAAGACGGACTACTAAATGAACTCGGGCTGCCAAAACTTGGACCGCCTGCCGCTCCGCCGCCGCCCGGGCCCGTAACGAGAGCAAAACGTTCCTCTTCGGTCAGTCGGGCAACCCGCTGCTGAATCGATTCGACTGCCACGCCATAGCCCAATTCCGCATCTGTATCCTCGTCGTCAGTCGCGGCAGCCGTTGCCGTTGCTGCTGTTGTTGTCGCCGTTGAGGTTGAGGTTGCCGATGTTGTACTGGGGGCGCTATCAGCCGCAAGCAACAAGACTTCCAATTCCTCGTCATCGGGATAGTACCGATTGCTCGCCATCAACGGTGCAAACCAAGTTCCAAGGTCATCCACGGAAATGGCTTCGATGCTTTCGATGAAGACTCTATCCATTTTCGCAAATTCATCGCTTGTCAACCGCTGATTAAAAGGCGGGAAATAGGCATCCGGCTGCGATTGGGGCAGAGCGGAATTGATTGCCGCAAGCAATTCCAGCCAGGTAATCCGTCCTTCGACGTTGCTGGTCAAACTCCGGCCAATTTCATCCACGTTGTTGAAATCGGTTACGGCCTGTGTTGTTTGCGTTTGCAAATTCGAGGCAAATGTTTGGACGCTTTTCGCCTTGTTTTCTGCCCGGACAAATCCCTCGGTGAAAACGCTGTTGTATGCACTGGAAACACCGGCAAATTGGATGGTCAGGCCCAATAAAAGCGATGCCGCGGCCGCAAGCATCCAGGGTTTCTTTTCGCGGATAATTCGGGTATAGAGCACGTCGCGAGGGATTAAATTCGTTTTCAGCGACGAAACACCGAGTTGCTGTACGGCAAGGCCATACGCAACGGCAAACGAATTCAGATTGTCCTTGAAGAGTTGCGCTCCCGTAACGTCGGTCCCGACCAGATTCGCGAATTGGTCAATTTTAACAACTTCATAGCCAAGGTTTTGGGCGATGAACTGCCGGAGTCCGGGCAGTTTCGACGCATTGCCGAGTACAATAATTTTCTGGAATCGTGCTTTTCGGTTGAGCGTTTGGTAGTATTCCAGCGACCGGTTCACTTCGTTGACCATATCGTAGAATACGGGTCGCATCGCCGTAATGACGCGTTTTTGTTCTTCGACATTTTTAGAAATCGCGATGTTCCGTTTGAGGTATTCCGCTTTGGAATACGTGAGTTGCAGTTCCCGCGTCAATGCTTTTGTGAAGGAATTCCCGCCGAGGGGGATATTCCGAATCCATATTTTTTCGCCGTTTGTGATAACGACATCGGTCGCATCCGTTCCAATGCAGAGCGTAACGACCGATTCTCTCGGGTTATTTTTGTCGTAAGATTCGGCATCGGCTGGTGCCAACTGGTCGAACGCGACGAAATTGTACAGTGCAATCGGCGAACTTTGGATGCTATCGACATCAACGCCCCGAGACAAATAGGGCGACAGGGTTTTGGCCGCCATATCGCGTTTAATTGCAAACATTCCGACCGTCGCATCGGCAAATCCGCCGTCTTCAGGATTGCGTTCGGGACTGGCGAGCGGCTGAAAATCAAAAACGACATCGTTAATGTCAAACGGCAGCCATTGCTTCGCTTCATAGCGGATGACGTCGGGTATTTTTTTGGGGTCGACGGGCGGTAACGGCAAAAAACGGGAAATCGTATTCTGCCCGGAGACAGAAATCGCGATTCGGTCGCCTTTTGTTGAATTTCGGCTCAAAAATGTTTGAAAAGTTTCCGCCAGCACTTCGGCAACGTCGGTGCCGGGCTGGGAGAGCACTTTGGAGTGTTCGATAAAATCGCAGGCAAGTGCTTCGATTTTCCCCGATTCGTCGGCCAAGGCACACCGCACTGCTTTGAGTGAAGTATTTCCGACATCAATTCCCCAAACGGTCTGTTTTTTTGCCATGATTCCCTCTTGCTGGTCATTATAGAACGTGCCCTTGTCCCGTATTCTAATGTTTTTTTCCCAAAATGCAACATGGCACAAAAAATAATTTTACGGGGGGCGTTAGCCTCCCGGTTCTCCATCCATATCGTACTCAATCATATCGCGAACGAGGTCGGCAAACGAATGTTTCGGCGTCCAACCGAGTTGCTGTCTCGCCTTGCCCGAATCGCCCAACAAAACATGAACCTCCGATGGCCGATAAAACTGCGCATTGACATCAACCAACATCCGGCCCGACTTCGCATCGAAACCCTGCTCGTCCAAACCTGCCCCACGCCATGTAATCGGCAAATCAACCAACGCAAAGGCATGTTCGATAAATTCCCGAACACTCCGCGTTTCGCCCGTTGCCAAGACATAATCATCCGGCACCGGCTGCTGCATTATCAGGTACATTCCCTCAACGAAATCGGCTGCGTGGCCCCAATCCCTTTTCGCATCCAAGTTGCCGATGGATAATTTTTCCTGCAATCCCTGCTTAATTCGGCAGACGGCCTTCGTAATCTTCCGCGTAACGAACGTCTCGCCCCGTAAGGGACTTTCGTGATTGAACAAAATCCCGTTGCAGGCGAACATGTTGTACGCTTCCCGATAGTTGACCGTCGCCCAATATCCGTAAAGTTTGGCAACGCCGTAGGGACTGCGAGGATGAAAAGGCGTCGCTTCATTATAGGGCCCCTGGGCCAATCCGCCGTAAAGTTCCGATGTTGAGGCCTGATAGAAGCGTGTTTTTGAGGCCAATCCGAGTTCCCGAACGGCTTCGAGCAACCGTGTTACGCCGAGCGCATTGACGTTTCCTGTGTATTCCGGCATGTCGAAGGAAACTTTGACGTGGGACATTGCGGCCAGATTGTACACTTCATCGGGCTGTGTTTCATGCAGGATTTTGGTCAATCCGCCGGCATCGGTCAGATCGCCGTAGTGCAGATGCAGGCGGTCTGCGTTGTCGGGCAAACTTTCTTTAATTTTCAGGGCGTCGATGCGAACCGTATTGCTGGAAGAACTTCGCCGTTGGATGCCGTGAACGGTATATCCTTTACTCAAGAGCAGTCGGGCTAGGTAGGCACCGTCTTGACCGGTAATTCCGGTGATTAACGCAGTTTTTGTCATACGGGAAGGTTTATGCTTTGGAGTGATTATTTTAGCGAAACGGTGCCGGAGTTGCAATGTACGGGTTTTCAACGGACGTGGAATTGGGATTGTGATTTTTTTGATGTTATCCGGTTTTTCGCTTGCGTCCTTCCGGCGCAAACCGGAATCCAGGCTGGGCCTATTGACATTGCTTTTCGGGCCAGGTAAAATGCACCGCGGACGTTCGGCGCCGGTGTCATCTATTTAGAGCAAATTGAAATGAATAGATATTTTTGCGTTTCCACAGGATTTCGGAAATTTTTTTCGAAGAACGCGAGGCTAGGGATTTTTCACGCGTTTTTTTGTTTCCTGTATTTGTCCTTGTTTGGTGTTCTCGTCCGCGCTGATGTCCCTAGTGGTGAAAATGCGGTGGTTAATGCTGATGACGTTTTGGCAACAATACGCATATTCGAGGAAGTAAACCAACGTCCATTGACACTCGATGAGGGCTTTGCTTTGTTGCGAGGGATTCGGGAGCACGTGACTGCTGAAGAACATTGGGGGCTGATACAGGAAATTTCTAGCCAACAGAAGAATCCTCCTGTCTCCTTGGAATCTTTAATTAGGCTATTCACCTCAAAGCGAGATTCTATCAGGGATTTTGTCTGCAAATATAGACTTTTAGACCAACGCTTCGACGATAATGGTGCTGGAGCTTCCGAGACGGTGATAGCGTACGAGTATGGTTTCAAAGGTTCTAAGATGTTGATTGAAAGAAATGTTTTGTCGCCGAGCAATTCCGAAGGTGTTAGGCGTCTTTCTTACGATGGAGAAGTATTTATTGATTTGCGGGAGGTTGCTTCAATGCCGATGCAAGCGGGTATAATGCCCGCAGAAGATCGTGGAATATTCGTTCAGGGGAATTTGCCTATTCTCACTTCTGGATTGTTCGATGTACGTTCTTGGGATGTGCCTTTGCCTTTTGATGACCTTGTATTTTTTTTGGAAGGAGATTTTTTTGGGGGAAGGCAGCCGCCGATTCCTGCCACTATTTTTGAAAGCATTGAAATGGTAAATGGCAATAGATGCGTTGTCGCTGCTACAATGCAAGCTAAGAGCGTATTCTTAAGTTTGGAACATGATTATTCCATAGTTCAGAGCAACCGTTATGGTACTTTTTTCAAAGTTAAGCACGGTCAAAGGGTCCCGGCGGGCATTTATCTAACTATGAGAGAAACTATGCATGGCTTAAAGGATTATGGCAATGGGATATGGCTTCCCGATGAGGTCGTGAGAGAATTTTATGCGGAAAATGGGAATATTGTTAGAAGACAAACCGTCAATGTCCTCTTGTATTCGATAAATAACAATCTTGAAGACTCCTACTTTACGAATTTTATTCCTGAAGGTGTTATTGTATCAGACACAGTTAGAGGGATGGTTTATGAATGGAGTGACCATCCTTCCATCAACGCTCTCATCAAAAAAACCGCCAAGAGCAAGCGTACCTGGTTTCTCCAATACCTCAGCCTGACGGTGGGCTGCATATTGATCCTCCTCGTTGTCGTCGTCAAATACATAAAGTACCTCAAGCAAAAACAAACGGCATGAAACACATTATCGGTATCCTACTTGCATTATGCATAACAGCACCCGTTTACGGCAGGATGCCGACCTTGGAAGATGAACAGCACCGCACCGCTTGCGAGCCCGCTGGCCGTCGAGTATAATGACGCCAATTCGCTCTGCACTCGACGATATGATTGCCAATCCCAACACATTGCACGAACAAGAAATGCGGGCAATTTACGCCCAAGTCCTCAACGAACTCATCGCCGCAAATCCAAATGTCTTCTGCGTCGAAGCAGATTTGAGCAAAGCCACTGGCACAAATCCAACCGTCCTCAAAGCACATCCCGATAACTTTGTCAACGTCGGCGTGGCCGAAGCCAATATGATCGGCATTGCCGCCGGACTCGCCACCGAAGGAAAAATCCCTTTCTGCGCTTCGTTTTGCTGTTTCGCGACCCGGCGGGTGTACGACCAAATCACGCTCAGCGTCGCCTATGCCAACACGAATGTGAAAATCGTCGGCACCGGCCCCGGCGTAACGCAAGGCCCGAACGGCGGAACGCATATGTGTTTCCAAGACCTTGCAATCATGCGGGCGATGCCGAATATGCAGGTTTTCAGTCCCTGCGATGTCTATGAACTGCGGAGCCTTATGCACTATATGGCAAACACTTACGGCGGAATGTACATGCAGTTGCTGCGACCGAAAATCCCGGCGATTTTCGATGCGACTTATGAATTCAAGCCGAATCAGGCCGTTCGCCTTCACGAAGGCAACGATGTTTCGTTGATTTCGACGGGTTATATGACGCATTTTGCGTTGCAGGCCGCCAGGGAGTTGGCCGGTGAGGGAATTGCGGTTGATTTGTTGCATTGTCCGAGTGTGAAGCCGTTGCCGATTGAGGATATTGTGGGTTCGGCGGGCAAGACGGGAGCGGTTGTCGTTGTCGAAAACCAAACGATCATTGGCGGTTTGGGCAGTGCGGTGTGTGAAACGTTGGCGGAGCGTTGTCCGGTCAGGGTCAAGCGGCTCGGCGTGCCGGACGAGTTCGGCGAAGTTGCCTCGGAAAATTATTTGTTCAATAAGCATGGATTCGGCAAGACGCATATTGTCGCGGCGTGCAGGGAAGTACATCACCGCAAGGCATAGCCGCGTTAGCCTGCGGGGCTCTTTGGATTCTCTGCCATTCTCGCCGCTCCCTCTTGCACCGCTTGCCTTGCCGATGTATAATCCTCCGCACTGATGGCACCGTGCCGTCATTTACATTTGGTATAGTTCGTCTCTTGCCGTTTACCCTTTTGCCCAATTGGAGGTTCTTTTATGCCAGACCAAACCAACCAACAACAGGGTTCCACCGACGAAAAGCAAGCAAGTCTGAACATATCAAAGTCAAACGGAAATGCACCAGGCATTTTCGACATCGGCTTTACCCGATTTATATCGAACACTTGGATTTCGATCATTTGGGTCATTCTCATCATTGCTCATTTCATTGGCGGAGTGATGTTTATGTCCGTTGCTTGGTCGCGTGACGATGGTTCGCTGTTTCTAACAGTACTCGTTGCTGTTCCCATTTCGCTGCTTCTCTGCCGAATGATTTTGGAAGTCATTGTCATTTTCTTCCGCATCGAATCAAACATGCGTGAAATCAAAGAACTCCTTGCGAAAAAGTAGCCGGAGCGAAGCGCAAGGCGGCAAACGTGCAATCTACCGATTGCGACTGCAAGAACCGTCGGGTACAATGGACAAATGTCGATGAAAAACATATTCTGTATGAAATGGGGAACCAAGTTCCCGCCGTCCTACGTGAACATTTTGGCCGCAATGGTTCGCCGACATTTGGCTCCGCCCTACCGGTTCATTTGCTTTACCGACAACGGAAGCGGTCTCGATCCCTCAGTCGAAGTCCGGCCGCTGCCCAAAATGCAACTCGAACGCTCCCTGCCGGAAAGAGGTTGGAATAAATTGACAATCCTCGGCAACACTCTCGGCGATGATCTCGCGGGACAAGCCCTATTCCTCGACTTGGATGTCCTCATTCTGGACGATTTGCAGCCGTTTTTCGACCAGCCCGGCCGATTTCTTATCATTAAAGAATGGGGATTCCGCGATCAAGTCATCGGAAATTCGTCGGTATTCCGTTTTCAAATCGGCGAACATCAGGATGTGTTGGAGCATTTCGTCCATCACGGCGAGGAAGTTCGGCAACAGCATCGGAATGAGCAGGCGTATTTGTCGCATTCGATTCACCGTAAGGGAATGCTGTCCTATTGGGACGAAACATGGTGTCGCAGTTTCAAAAGGCACTGTATGCAGCCGTTTCCGATGTGTCATTTTGTGTCGCCGAAGAAGCCGGAGGGAGCCAAAATTGTTATATTTCATGGCAATCCGAATCCCGATGCGGTGCTGTCCGGCTGGGTGGGACATTACGGCCTGCGGGCGGCGAAACCGGCCGATTGGATTACTGAAAATTGGAAACAGGGTTAGACTTGCTGGGGTTCACGCCCCCCTCTTGCTCGCTGCATCTTTGCGACCGGTCGAAATTCGCCCTTGTTCGATTCGTTGAAAAACACTACCCTACACAGCGAACGAACATTCACCATCGAATTAACCAAGAAAGGACCCACCATGTCAACGCTTTTCGCTTACATCGATCCCGTCACCGGAAGTCTTATCCTGCAACTCATCGCCGCTGGCGTCATGACCGCACTGGTTTTCTTCAAACGAGTCAAAGCATTCGTTCTCGGAACCTTCGGATTCGGCGTCGTCATCGACAACGAGTCAAAAATAGAATCAGCCGACACTTCAACGATTAAACTCGAACAACCCGATTGGGAAGACAAAAAAGTAGCATAAAAAGGAAGACCCCATGCAACGCAATACAGGCTCATTCCGCGATCCTTCGGGAACGGTCTATCACCAAGATGACCGTATTTTCCGTACCGTGAACGCATCATACAAAGAACACTTTGAAGCCTTTATCAAGACCGGCCTATACGATCGCCTTGTCAAGGCAGAGTGCATCTTGCCGTTCAAAGAAACGGACATGCCCTGCGAAGAAGCATGGAAAGTGCTCGAAATCGAAAAGTTGCCGATCATCACGTACCCCTACGAATGGTCGTTCCAGCAACTCAAAGATGCGGCCCTGCTGACGTTGCGAATCCAAAAAGCCGCATTGGAACATGGAATGATCCTAAAGGATGCAAGCGCGTACAACATCCAATTTTACAAAGGCAAGCCCGTCTTCATCGACTTGCTTTCGTTTGAAAAATACAAGGAAGGTACACCCTGGATTGCCTATCGGCAATATATTTCGCATTTTTACGCTCCGCTGCTCTTGATGGCGAAGGTTGACCTTTGTTCGGGCAGTCTGCTCCGCAATTTTTTGGACGGTTTCCCGTTGGACTTCGTTTCTAAATCGCTTCCCTTACGGACTCGGCTCAGTCCGATGATCCAACTGCATATACATATGCATGCGAAGATGATTAAGAAATACGAGAATACTAAAGGCCGAGCCGAAAAAGTCGAAATCCGCAGCAAACGGTTTTCAGCCGCTTCGCATCAAACGATGGCGGAAGGGCTTTTTGACGCGACGGCGAGTATTAAGAGGCCTGGGCAGACGACCGAATGGGGCGATTACTATAACGACCTCAATTACGATGATTCGGGTTTCCAAGAGAAGAAGCGGATTGTGGAGGAAATTTGCATTCGGGTTGCTCCGCAGGTTGCGTGCGATTTCGGGGCGAATTTAGGCGAGTTTTCTCGAGTGCTTGCCAAACACGCCAAGACCGTTTTGGCACCGGACATTGATCCCGTCGCCGTCGAACGGAATTATTTGCTGACCAAAAAAAACAAAGAGGAAAACATTTACCCGATTGTGCAGGATTTATGTAATCCGTCGCCCGGCATCGGCTGGAGAAATCAGGAACGGGACTCCTTTTTTGACCGGGCGAAATGCGATCTCGCGATGGGTTTGGCGTTGATTCACCATCTCTGTATTGGCAACAATTTGCCGTTGGATTTCGTTGCGGATTTGTTCGCATCGGTTTCGGGCAATGTCATTTTGGAGTTCGTGCCCAAGGAAGACAGTCAGGTGCAACGGCTACTCAGCGCTCGCGAGGACATTTTCCCTGATTATGATCTTGCTCATTGCATAGAGGCTTTTTCACGGCATTTTCAGAGTTGCGAACAGTTTCCGATTTCCGGCTCGACTCGCACGATTCTGTTCTTTTGCAGGCGTTAGAGCGTATTCAGAATTGCTTTGGACGTCCTTCTGTCATCCCGGCGCAAGCCAGGCAACGTGTGCCTCCAGTCGGCTGCGCCGACGCAGTCGCCCGGCGGTCGACTGCCTACCTAGATTCCGGCGTGCGCCGGAATGACGAAAGCGTGTCCGAGAAAATGGACACGCTCTCGTTTTTGGGCTGGCCAACCTTACTGCGGTGCCTTACTGTGCCGCCCTACTGCACCGGATAGACGGCATACGGGTCATAACCCACATAAGGCCGCGGCGCGACAATCAAGGACATAAAATTTCTAACCGGTGTGGGACGGTAAAATACCGTCGGCTGTTCCGGCTGGCCCGGTATGGCCGGGACCGCAAGCATTTCTTGCCGGGCCGGAATCCGTCCCTTCGTCATGGGCGGTGCCACCATTGGCGGTGCAACGAACTGGGTCGTGTAACCAGGCGTTACACCAGGGGCCGGCAACGGATACGCGTGATGCGCCGGAGGAGCAAGACGCGAACCCAACCGGCGAGGTTGGCGAACCCGTGCATACGAATACGGAACGCCGTAGGCCGGCATTCCGTCAACGGACGGATAGGGCGGACAGCCGAAGGGAAGAGCATATTGCGATTCCGGTTCGGCAATAATGTTGGCAACGGACAGAACGGAGGACGCATCTTCCGCTTGTACATTGGCTGTGTGGCTAAAAACGAGCATCGCGGCGATGCAGGGAACGAGAATGAATGATTGTTTCATTGAGGAGCCTCCTTGTAGGAAAACGGTTACAATAGGGACACTTGGGCGGTATATTGCCCTTTACGGGTGTAGTATGCAACAGGAATCGGCAAAGTCAAGCCTAAACTATTGCCTTTTTGTCAAAATTCCGGCTGGGGTATGGCAATTCCGTCATAAAACAGGAACTTTCCGTGTTTTACGCATTTCTCCCAAATAGCACCATAGGACGGAATGCCTGCGATACGCTCCGCCCCCCTCCGTCATCCCGGCGCAAGCCGGGAACCAGGGAAACGGTATGCACGTCGCTCGGCTGGATTCCGGCCTGCGCCGGAATGACGATTTTTTGTCCAAAACAAAATGAACACGCCCCAAATGCCATAAATTTGCCTCATTCCCGATCTTCAATCGGCACATAATTCGCTTCCATCTCGCCCATGTACAGTTGCCGAGGACGACATATCCGCTGATTAAGATTGTCATGCTGCTCCTTCCATTGCGCAATCCAGCCCGGCAATCGGCCCAATGCGAAAATTACCGTGAACATGTTCGTCGGAATGCCAATTGCACGAAGCAATATGCCGCTGTAAAAATCAACATTCGGATACAGTTTGCGATCCACAAAATAAGGATCCTTCAATGCCAATTCCTCCAATTTCCTCGCAATGTCCAAGAGCGGATCCTCCGTTTTTTGCTGCGAAAAAACCTTTTCCGCAGCCGTTTGCAGAATCTTCGCCCGAGGATCGTAATTTTTGTAAATCCGATGGCCAAAACCGAACAACTTAAAGGGATTCTGCTTGTCCTTTGCCGCTTTAAGGCAGTCCTCGGGCGTCATTCCGCCATTGTAAATCGCTTCGAGCATTTTCATCACTTCGACATTGGCTCCGCCATGCAAAGGCCCCCAAAGAGCACTCACGCCAGAAGCACACGATGCAAACAAATTCGCCTGGGCCGACCCGACGATCCGAACGGTTGAGGTGCTGCAATTCTGTTCGTGATCCGCATGAAGAATTAACACGAGATTCATTGCATCTTCAATTTCCTGACCGATAATGTACTGCTTATAAGGCAGCGAAAACATCAGATGCAGGAAATTGCCGCAGAATCGCAGGGCGGGATCGGGATACATAAAGGGCAAGCCCTGCGAGCGTCGATAGGCGTATGCCGCAATGGTTCGGGCTTTGCTGATAATTCGCGTGGCGGCTTCGACGAAGAGTTCTTCGTCGCCGAGCGGCAGGAATTTTTCGTAATAGCAGGCGAGTTGGCTGAACATTGCGGACAAAATTGCCATCGGGGGCGAGCCGGGCGGCACGTTGCCGAATTGTTCCCGGAGACTTTCGTGCAGCAGTTGGTGTTTGGTCATTCGGGCACGGAATTCATCGCGTTCATCCTGAGTGGGCAGTGCTCCGAAAATCAAAAGCCAGGCAACTTCGATAAAATTGGGAGATGGCCGGTCAAATTGTTCGATGGGAATGCCGCGATAACGCAGGATTCCGTTATCGCCGTCGACGTATGTGATCGCACTTTGGCAAACGCTGGTGCTGCCGAGTGAGGGGTCGTAGGTTACGATTTTATGTTCGTCGTATAATTTGGAAACATCGACGGCTTTTTGTCCATCTGTACCGGTCAAAACCGGCAACTCGATGGATTTGCCGTCGATTTGCAACAGGGCAGTCGGATGTTCTTGAGACACTGTGATTCTAACGCAAAATACAATTTTTCTGTTCCCGTATTATACCATAGCCCGCCGCCGACAGGCCGTAATTGCGGGATTGCGGACGATCAAGCCGTTTTCCGCAACAGCCACGCGGCAATGAGTCGCGTGCAGCATAAGAACGCCACCACAACGGCAACAGAAAGCAGCAAGCCGAAACATATCGAGAGGGCTCCGTACCCCGCGAAATAAGATTGCCGAAGGCCAAATATAATCATGTCCAGGCCGCAAACATGCGCTAATAACATCGCAAGCCCGAAAAGTATCAAAGGAAGAGCAAAAATTTCACAGGCACCCCAACGGCGTTGCTCGCGGATTTTTTCTTTCGTTGCACAATAAGCGATCCCGCGGACGACATACGGGAAAAAGATGATCAAACAACAACCAGCAACGATTTCGGAAAAAGGCAACATTGGAGGGCTACTATAGAGATTAAAAATTGACGCATACCATATCATCTTTTCGACAGGTACAATCAAAAACCACAATCCGTACAGGATCACCATCAGCGACAGAATGCGCTCGACGTGCCTATTTTCAATGTATCCATTGTCAATCGGTTTCATCATGGCGTGTCCTCCTTTTCTCCCGATGGCGTTGCAAGCGATTTGTCGATTTGCCGTCCGATGAGGTTGCCGATTCGTCGAGCCCCAATAATGAAGACAAATCCAAGGACAAATGGGTAAACAATCGGTATGAATAGGGGGAAACGTCCGAGGCCAATCGTGGTAGCGACTGCCCTCTCACTGGTGAAGAACTGCCCTGCTTGCCGATTGTCGATTTCCATGATTAACCATATTACTAACGATTCGTCGCAAAAGAGTCGGAGACCGCGAGCGGCAAGAAAGATTCCGAGCAGGCCGACGAGTAGTGTTGCAAGCAGAGGCGTGTTGTGCCAGTTGTCTTGTTCATCATTTTTTGCCAGAGCAGTGCCTGTAAGCAGATGCACGGCCTGGCGGTGCCGTTGGAAAAGAATGAAGCCGATGGCAAGCGGCAGCATTTTCCAGAGAATGATGAGCAAAATGGTCGCGTATGTTATTGTGAGGCCCATTTTGGTGATTGTGGATATTCCAAAAGGGATCCAGATGGCATTTAAGATTCCCAGGCATATCAGCCAAAGGGCGATAAGCAGAATGCCGAACGATGCCATTCTCAAGGGGGAGAGAGTGCTGTCCATAAAACCGATTCGGGAAACGCGACGTGTCCTGATTATAACGGCACGCCGCAAAAAGGCAATCGCACGCTCGGGGGGCAAGGCGTCGCGCCGCGGCTTTCGCCGGAATGACGAGAACGAGTCCACACCAATTCGAGAAACGCTCTAAAACCAGCGGAACAAAATGTTTTTCTGGAAATAAATAATCAATTCATAGAACAAAACATAGCCCAACGGACGCTTGCCGCAAAGGATTCTCGCCGTACATTCCGAACCAGGACGCAAATCGGTAATTGCCCCCAAATCGTCCAATGCCACCTTGATCGAAACAGAATTGATACTGCTTGACATCGCACTTGCACTGCCGGAGTCCGTGCGGACTTCCGCCCTGTCATAAATTTCCTTCACCGTACCAAAATGTTTGACGCTGGGTTGCGAAACCAATCTGAACTCGACACGCAACGGCTCGCCCAACGCGTCCTGCCGCCGCTTTTGGTCCATAATGTAGCCCATCCGGCTTTCCGGCACCAAAAGTTCTAATTGCCAATCTCCGTCCAAGTCGGCAATTTCCAAAACATACGACATCCGGCTAAGAGGAAGCCGTTCCGTAAGCCGACGTCTCACATCACCCGAAATCACCACGCCGTCCATCGGCGACGTAATGAAAAGATTTGGTTTCTGATATACTTCAAAAATATCCAACTTATCACGCACCGTATTCAGGCGAATCTGCGATTTGCTTATTTGTCCCGCCAAGTCCGCCAGATCGAAATCAGACAACTGACGACTCCGGTCATGCAACCGCTGATTCAGCGAAACGAGGTCTTCCAAAACCTCCCGTTCTTCGCCCTGAAGTTGGATGCCTTGTGCTTCCAGTTCGGGACTGTGGAGTTCTAACAGTTTTGTTCCCCGATGTGTCTCGGTCGGTCCGAGAACCCGCGACCCGTGTTCCACGAAAAGCATTTTGATTTCCGCATCAATCGGCGAATAAATCCGCACACGGGATGTCGGCTCCAACGTCCCATCACTGTGCATCATAAAATTCCACGGCAGAAACAGCAAGCAGCCCAGCACGATGAGTACCGCAATCGTTACGGCAATCGTCTTCGGCAACGCTTCACCGACGAGCAGTTGCGTCGATTTCCCCAACAGTTTCCAAATCGGCAACAGAAAAATGCTGCGATGTTCCAAGGCATTGCCCAATGCGGAACTCGCGTGTTCGGCAACAATATCGACACGTTTGCGAATCTGCTCCGTAATTTGACTGTCGGTGAGTTGCTCGACGATCAGCACACCGAATGGCCGTAAAGGTTTTCGGTATTTTTTCTTCTCCTTTTCTTCCTCTTTTTCGTGTTCCTTTTTGCGGTGAAAAAGGGGAAAAACCGCGATCATTTTGCTGTGCGATTCATCGACGTATTTTTCGACGGCGTGCTCAATCTGCGGCGGGAAATCCGAGGTGCTGCCTGCATACCACATCGGCTCGCCCGCCTTAAGCACGACGCCAGCAACTTTACCCTGCAATCGAACGATGGTCGCCCGTTTGTTGATCGTATCCTGTCCACTGACCGCCATAATCGGGCAGGAATTGCCCCGCCGCAGTGCGATGCTGACCCGATCGCATCCGATGAGCCGTCGGCCTTCGTTGGCAATCGTATATGCCGTCAATCTTGGGTCGAGGTTTTCGTGAATCGTCCGTGTGAAGTCTTCCAAAAGCACCCAAAGATTTTGCCGTTCGCTGAAATGCCGAAGTTGCCGATTTTTGTAGTAATCCGTCGCGAGTTTGCAGGTTTGGGCAAGAAATTGAACGAAATTCTTCTGGATGTTGATGGGCGCATCGGGCCGATGAATGATTTCAACGAGTCCGACGACTTCCAATTCGGTGCGGATGGGACAGAATATCAGCAAATGTCCGGTGGGATTGCCGACATCATTATCGCCCTCGGTGCCGGAGTGCGGCGGAAGGAGCGTGCCGTTTTCGGAACTGTTTAGGAGCCGTGTGAGCAGTCGGGCGTGTTTATCAACTTCATTTTCTTTGAGTTGGAGTTCCTTGAAGTTGATTTGATAGGAAAGGGAGAGCGTTCCTCTTTCGAGGGTCCAGAGTCCTCCGCCGACGGCACCGAGCGCAGCGGTTACCCAGCGGAGGAATTCGGCGTGAAATTCTTCAGGGGTAATATCGCGTTTGGAGAGTTGGGTAATTTCCCCAAGCAGGGTACGAACCTGCAATTCGGAGCGTTCAGTCGACGAGGATTCTTTGGAAGAACTCATGGGATTATTATACCAGAACTTGCAAAACCCGGCAGGGACACGCACGAACGGGGGCTCACGCCCCCTGATGTTGCGACGCCCGCCGCTTAAAACGGTCCTGGAATCGGCCCTCGTGTAATAATACCTGTTCGCACGCACGGATCACACACCGGCTCGCACGGGTTGCACATGATCGGCTCGCACGGATTACACGCTACCGGCTCACACGGATTACACGCAGCGGGCTCGCAAGGATCACACTGCGAAAAATGCTGACTGGACACTCCGGCCGTCTGATAAACAACCTGGGTCGCTTCTCGGGTTCGGGCAACCGGGAAAATGGAACCTGTTCGGCAAAAACCTGATAAACCGCCGCCGGAGCCGTTGCTGGAACAACCGATACTCACGGAGGACAACAATAACGCAACGGCGCAAAATAAGGACAATTTTTTCATGATGATAGTCTCCTAAACTAAAAATAGGGGGATGGGTCTGTGTAAAGGGATGCCGAACTCGCACGCTCGGCAAGGATACTCTACATCAAGTTTAGGAAAAGGCAAACAATTCGGGAATAATTTGCGTCTATTTACCATCGGTTGCCGATTACAACCCGAAAATTCGATAAGGTTTAGTCTCCATTGACCGCAGTCGAATGCCGCAGTCGAAAAATGTGTTCCATTATTTTGCCAAACTCCATTCCGTACCGTCGGGACGGTCTTCCAGGGTGATTCCGATGGCCGTCAAATCCTTGCGTATCTTGTCCGCCGTTGCAAAATCCTTGTTTTGCCTTGCCGTTGCACGAAGTTCCATCAAAAGCATCATCAATTTGCCGACCAATTCGCCATCCGCCGCATCGCCCGCGCCCCGTCCCGGCGGAACAAGGAAAAGTCCCAATGAATGAGTCAGTTCCCGTAACACCGAAACACCATCGTCGAGTTCCGCAACCTTATTGTCGTCGGCCAGTTTGTTCAACTCCCGAAGCAAATCGAACAGCACGCCGATCGCCCCGCCAGTGTTGAAATCATCATCCATAAAGTCGAGAAATTTTTGACGCAAGTTAGCCGTCTCGCCCTGCGAGGCACAGTTCGCGTTGCAGGGTAACGCGGCTAACGTGTAAAAATCTTTGCCGCCCATCTTTTCATACCGTTTGAATAACCGGTAAAACGATTCGAGTCCCTTGCCGACTTCCTCGATACGTTCCATACTAAAATCAATCGGCCTGCGATAATGCGTCGAAAGCAAAAAGAAGCGGATCATCTCCGGCTCGACCTGTTTGAGCATATCACTAAACGCATTGGAACCCTTTGATTTGCTGATTTTGCCAAGTTCTTGGGCGGCAGCGTCGCTGTCCCCTAACTCCTGATTCCTGACTTCTGTATTCCGTCCGCCCAATTTTCCAACTTCGCTGGATGCCTGCATTAACCCGTTGTGCATCCAATAGTTACACATCGGCTTGCCGTGTCGTGCTTCGCTTTGGGCAACTTCGTTTTCGTGGTGCGGAAAGACCAAATCGAGCCCGCCGCCGTGAATGTCGAATGTTTCGCCCAACAGTTCCCGACTCATCGCGGAACATTCGATATGCCAACCCGGTCGGCCTTTGCCCCAGGGAGAGTCCCAAGCAGGTTCATCCGGCTGTTTGGCGGCTTTCCAGAGGGCAAAATCAAACGGCGTGTGTTTGCGGTCGGCAGTGCTTCCGCCTTCACCGGACATCTGTTCCAGCGAACGGTGCGAGAGTTTGCCGTATTCTGGAAACTTGCCGACGTCGTAATAGACATCCCCGGCGGATTCGTAGGCGAAGCCTTTATCAATCAGGTCTTGCGTGAAGGCGATGATGTCGGCAATATGTTCGGAAACTTTGGGAAAGGCATCGACGGAGTCGAAGACATTCATTGCTTTGAGGTTGCTGAAGTAATCGGCAGTCATATCTTCGGCGATGGATTCCATAGACCGATTTTGGCTTTTTGCTTCGGCAATCAATTTGTCGTCGACGTCAGTAATGTTGATGACCAGTTTAACGGAGTATCCGCGATAGGTCAGATAGCGTTTGATGGCATCGAAAATCACGGGTCCGACCATGTGTCCGATATGGGAGGGTTTGTAGACGGTGGGGCCGCAGAGGTATATTCCAACCTGGTTTGGCTTGACGGTCTTGAATTCTTCCTTGGTTTTCGTGAGGGTATTGTAAACGCGTATCATACTATGATTATACTCCAAGGTTGACGGTGCCGCAATCGGAAAAATGCACAAAAAGATCCCCCAAAGAGCCAGGAACGGAGCGATTCGCCGTTCCCGAACTCACAGGATCACATGCGGATCATAATTTTCGGCAAGTGCCGCCAGTTCCAATAGATCAATGTTCATCTGTTTTCGTCCTTTGCTCGGCCTCTGCCATTTCTATCAATATGCGGGTTCGCGGATCGCCGCCATAAAGACGCTTCGCCATCGCAATTCGCAGTTCTCGCTCCCCGATGCCGTGATGTTCTTTTTGGTATCGGATCGCCGCCTGCGAATAAAAACTTTGGAACATCCTAAAACAACCGCGAATCCTCTCCGCCGGACTCATTGCTCTGACATGATCCCAGTACATTTTTTCTATCGTCTTTCCGGCTTCAGAGGTCGGCATGGCGGGTTCCTTCTGTGGTTTAATCGCTGGAAGCATTCTACTATACACTCGCTGCCAATATTGTAGCATTACGCTGCCTACCGCAAGCGGTAAATCGTCGTGTTAAACAGCCAAGGATACCCGCCGCCCGCCGGATTCTGCCTCGGAGTCGGCTGCTGAACCCTATAACGACCCGATGAATGCAAATCATTCTGCAATTTATGCAATACCGACGGATCTCGAACCATGCCCGAAAGCGAAATCGAACCCGACAACTGCGGATTATTGTTAATCGGCCCTGTCTCCAACGTCATCTGAACAACTACCAAATCCGTTCCGCTCGGCAACACTTCCGATAAATCCTTAAGGACATCAAGCCAAACAACATTTTGCATTTCCCAATACTGCGTGTTCCACAATATCTGATACAGGGGCGAATGCTGCTGCAGTCTGCTGGCAACTTCCTGATGCGTTTTCTGTGTACTTGCCAACTCGGCTTCTATTTTGCCAATCTCCTGCTGATTCCAATGGTATAAACCACCGCAAATGATGCCCAGCAAAACCAGTGCTAATACAAGGGGCCGAGTATAATTCGTCGGCTTCGCGGCCTCCTTCGGATGCAAAAAATCAATGGCCGGCTTAATTTTGTGCGATTGGATGAGCAAATTGGCAATCAGCGGTGCAAACATTTCCGGCTCGCGAAGACTGCTGTCGCAAACATTTTTGGAAACCGAAACATTCGGCAAAGTGAATGGATTCAAGTATTGCACTTTCAAACCGCTTCGCGGCGGATGCGTCAGCAATTCCGAATCCGACTCCTCGCCGAAGAGAACAAGGTGCTGGATCGTCAAAGGTTCATCGCCATCCAAGCCGATCGTCAGCGTGCGTTCGATTTCGTCGGCCAAATTTTGCTGTTGCCGTTCCGCTGGCAATCGGAAAGACCGCACGGCCGCAATGCTTCCGTTGGCGATGATAATCAGATCGACATCATTGCCCACAACATTGACGATCAGATGGGGCTCGGCGGGTTCGCCTTCGAGGAGTGCTGGGTTTTGCAGAACGAGTTCAGCAACGTTGGCAGCGCGAAAACCGATGTGTGCGGGCGGGTATCCGAGCGAGCGGAAGGTTCGGGTCAGCGATTTCCGATAGGATTGCGAAATCAGCAGGGCTAAAATTCGGTATCCATCGTCGGATTTTTCGAGAATCATATAGTCCAACGGGTCGGCTTCGGTACTGCCGGACACTTCGCGGAGGACTTGATTTTTCAGGAGGAGGGGGATTTCGGAGTCTTTGCTGGGCGGGAATTTTTGTTGAATCCATTCGACGTCGTTCCGTCCGAGGGAGATGAGTAGGGGGCAGGAGCCGATTTTTTCTTCTTTGCAGACGGCGTGGATTGCCATCGCGATGGAGTCGGCGGGCGATTCGTATTCGCTGCCGTCTTGCGACATCACGGGAGTGATGCCGAGGTTACGGACGGTAATTTTTTCATGTTGGAGAGTCGCGACGGCGTACCTGCATTCGGTTTCGTCCCAATCTATTGCCAAAAATTTCGCCACGGTGCGTCTTGAGGGGAAAAGTCCTGTACGGTTAGGGGATTATTATACCGGATATGTTTGGCAAAAATATGTCGGTTCCTGCGGAAGCGAAACAAGTTTTACAGCGAATCTCCACGCTTCCCTCCCGCTGCACGAAGAATCTCTTTTATTTTTTCTACTCGTTCAGGATCGGGTTGTTTTCCTGTAATCATTACAACACCTGCTACCCATACACCCCCGTCGTGAGCACCCTCACTCTCGATTTCCAATATGTCAAGCGGTGTCATTCCCTTACCATCTTTCATGTTCACATCTGCTCCGTTCTCTATCAAACACTTCCACATGTCGAGATCGGATCGAAACCGTGCAAGAATGTGTAGTGGCGTTCCAAACATTTCGCTATGTACATCAACTATTGCTCCCCGGTCAATGAGGAGCCGCATAAAACTCACGTCATAGTGCGCCGCTATATGCAATGGTGCCGAACCAGATATACATTGTGCATTGACGTCTGCGCCATGGTCTATCAAAAAATTCATCAACTCCATGGAATCTCCTGTGGCTCTATGCAACGGAGTGCCGCCCGAAGCACTTCGAGCATTGACACACGCTCCCTGGCTAACAAGGTATTTTATCAAAGCAACTTTGGAATAATTTGCACGCATTATCAACGGTTCTTCATATTCTTCTAATTCATTACCTCTAACGATGTTAACCGATCTCGTGGCATTAACATTGGCTCCCCGTGAAATAAAGTATTTAACATCTCGTACGTCGCCATTTTCTACGGCATCAATAATACCGATGTACGGGGACTGATACCCTGTAACACAGAAAAGGAAAAACAAGGGCAACAAGCAAAAGAATGCTGCCGAATAGATTTTTCGCGTTTTGATCATTGGGTTCCTCCTGGTTTAGAGCGAGTTTCAAATTGCTCTAGACGTGTTTTCGTCATTCCGGCGAAAGCCGGAATCCAGAGGACCAACATCGCACGCAATGTCTGGATCCCGGCCTGCGCCGGGATGACGGCTTTTTTTGTCCAGTGAAATTTGAGATACGCTCCGAACCCATTCTAGCCCAAGTTCGTAACTTATTCCAGTGTCCGATTTTTGCCTTTCACCGCCGATCGGCAGCGGGAATAAGCGAAGCGGCGAAGACTACCAGTACAAATTAGGTAAAATATGCCGATTATGATACTCTCCGCCCGGAATCACCATCGCGTTTGGGCAAAAACTTCCAAGAGTTCAGTGCCGGTGTTACGATAACCCTGAAAGACCACTATCGGGTCAGGATTGTATTTAGGGACGGAGCGACCAATGTCGGAAACGCCAAAATCAGGGATGTTCGGGCCTGCCGCCTTGTTAGGATGGACAAAAAACAAGATACGATGCAGTTGCGTTCCAGCAGTGCTGGCCATTGCTGTAATCTTCGGAACGTGGAGTGCGCCCGCACTGGGGCAAATAACAATCCGCGGAATTTCCAGTTCCTACACACCAGAGGAAACGGCAGCGATTCAGCGGGCTGTTAACTACTGGAATGATGTCATCAACTTCTCCAGTCCGAACGTCACGCCCGCGCAGCGAAACGTCTACTTCGACAAAGACCCGGAGATGGAACCAGGCTCGGGACAGGGCGGGTGGAGCGATGAATACGGCCCGGAAGACGAAGAAGAATACGGCGGATTTGTCGTCATCAGCGGAAATCCCGCTTCAAATTGGGATAACCGTCAAAACACGCAACTCAAACTCGGCACGAACAACCTCGAAAGCCTTATGATTCACGAGTTGGGGCACGTTTTGGGAATCCTCTCGATCGGCTTTGAAGTCAATGAAGACGGCACCGAAGTTGAAGTGGATGAGATCGCACCCGGGACTTGGGGGTCTTTTCTATACGCTCCCAACGGACAACCTCTATCGGGTTGGGCAGGACAAACGCTCGACATTAACCCCGGTGATCAATTTACGTTCAGAGGCCCAAATGCGATATCCGTGTTCGGCGACCACGTTCCCGTCTTCTCGGAAGCAGGAGAAGGTTCTGCACTCGCACATCCCGACACGCCGTTCGGAAATATGAATGCTTTTTACGACGCGAATTCCCGCCCGTTTTTCTCGGAAGTCGAATTGGCGATTATGCAAGATCTTGGCCACAACATTACCCGAAGCAGGTTTTTCGGCCATTCGGTGTATTTGAGCGATCAAACCCTTACAAACACAATCGGTTTTAACGGCAATGGCATGTTCGGCATCGGTTTGCACGTCGTTGGAAACGATAATACGATCACTCAAACCGGCAACCTTATAGCAACCGGCTATGCCGGGGCTGGTATGCGGATCGAAGGTACTGGCAATAGCGTTACAAACCAAGCAATCATCTCCGCAAACGGCGACGGGGGAACCGGCGTGCTTATCACGCACGGAAACAACGCGACATTCACAAACAACGGGACGATCAGTGCCCGACGTTCGCTAACGAACGGATTGCTCAACGCAATTTATGTCAATTCGTCCGACAACACCATCAATCTGAACAACGGGTCGAGTACCGTCGGCCACATCAGGCAGGGTGCCGGCTCGAATAATACGCTGAACCTCCAGAGCGGAGTGACCCTCGGCGGCGGAATTGACAGCACTTTTGACCAAATCAATTTTGACGCGACTAATAACGAAATGCGAATCGGCGGATTCGTCTGGTTAACGAGAGATTTCGGCTGGGAAAGCGTTACGATAGGAGGAGCAGATTCTCTGGTAGGCAATAATACCCTGACGCTGTTCGGCGACGGAAGAAATCTTGCCCTTGATCTCGCCGCTCGCAATTATGATACGCCGGGATTGGAATTCAGTGCCTTCTCGCACTTGGATGTGCAAGGCGGAACCGTCAGCGGCGGTGGAACGAGTTTATGGAGCGGCGGATCGTTTCATGCAGACACCATCAACAATGTCGGCGTTATTCGCGACCTCGGGCTCGTGTACATCGGCAATACCGTTACCGGAAACGGCAGTTTTATCAATATCGGACGGCTCAGCGTGCAGAACCGGGAGGCGTTTGATGATATTCGACGCAATGCGGTAATTAGCGGGCTGGGTATTTTGAACGTGCGGGACAATTTGACGCTCAGCACCGGGGAGAATATCGATAGTGCGGAGTTGGGCGGTATCGGTGCATTATGGGTCGATGGAAACGTCGATAACAGTGCTTCCATTTCCGGCCTAAACAGCACGACATTGGCCGAACCGTTCCCTGATGCCAACACGCCTAATTTTTTAGTGCGAGGCAGTCTCACGAATCAGTTGACCGGTACGATTCTGGACATTGACCGCATCCACGTGGACAGTGGTTTCATCAATGTCGGCACCGTCAACCGCGTTGACACGATCTACATCGGGGGCGAACTTTCGCACAGCGGCAGCATCAGCAATGTCGGTGAAATCTCGATGGGTACATACAACAGCAACAATACCGGTGCCTACGCAAACGTCGGAACTATGGAAATCCGCTCAGGTTTGACGCTCAATGAAGGCCGAACGATTGATAACGTCGGTACATTGTCGGTATGGGAAAGTGTTAATAACCGAGGAACAATTGCGGTCAACGATCGGCTAGACGTCGGCGGAAGACTCGCAAACACCGGCAGTATTACCGGTACTCCATCTGCGGAAATGCGGATTGAAGAGAACATCCTTAACGAAGGCGGCACGATCAGCAATTTTGGCTTGATTCAAGGGGGAGAAATCAGAAATACTGCAATTTATAACGCCGCAGGCGATGTGATCCAAGGCGGTGTGATCGAAAACATCGGCAGCATAGAAGCCGCAGATCGAGAAGTCAGCGGCTCCGGCGACTGGAATCTCATCACCAATCCCGACGGGACGCAAACGGCGGTGATGAGTCCTGGCAACGGTGAGTACACATTGGGTATGACCTACTACACTCCCGGCCGTGGCGATTGGACCGAAGTGATTGACCCTGTTTCTGGCACTTGGATACTGCTTTATACCCCAGGCTACGGTGATTGGGATATTACCTGGGTACCGGTTGGGAGCGAAAATTATATGCTTGCCAGCAATTTTATCAACAGTACAGGCTCAGTCGTGAGAAACGTAGCGGACACTCTCAGTGCCCATACGCTCCGAAACGACGGACTCATCGAAAATGTTGGGACGATTGAACTGCAAGGCAATTTCCTGAACAGAGAAGATGCCGTTACAGTCGGTGTCGGCGGGATTTCTGCCGATACGCTAAGCAATGCCGGAATACTCGCACTTGTCGGGACGATTGATGTTCACGGCGATTTCCGAAACAGAGAAGGAGCCATCGCGATCGGTATTGACAGCATTTCCGCCGCGAGCATAACCAATGATGGGGATATTGTGGACGTCGGAACGATCTATATGCCCGGCAATTTCCAAAACCGACGGGGTGCCCTTGTCCTTGGAGTGGACAGTATTTCCGCCGAAAATGTTACGAACCACGGCGAAATGTCCGGCATTGGATTCCTGAGTATCCGCAATGATTTTCTCAATGTCGGAAGCGGCGAACGCGATGCAGACGGCGTTCTCCACTACACCGGCGGACTCGTGAGTTATGTCGATGAACTGGAAGCGGAAAGCATTCGCAACCGTGGCGGGAGAATTTTCAATGTTGGAAATATGACGACCGACACACTGCGTAACGAAAATATAACAATGGGCGGCTATCAAGGACAAATTGAGGAAATCGACAATTTGGAGGCCGGCAGCGTGCTTAATAGTGCGGTCATGCGTTCCATCGGCACAATGAACGTTGCCGGTAACTTGGATAACTTCACCGGAGACATTCATGAAGTGGAATCCATGACGGTGGGCGGTGATGTGTACAGCACGGGCAGAATTAGCAATGTCGGAACCATGTCGATCGCTGGAAATCTTACCAGTACGGTATCGCTCGTAGATGTTGGAACCCTGACCGTCGGCAACAGTATTGCCAATTCGGGAAGCATGATCAATGTTAAAAGTATCAATGCGCCCGTCTTTGGAAACACAGGATTGCTGGCCGGTACGACAAGACTGGCAATGAACGGCGGAACGTTTATGAATGACGGCGGCGTTATCGTTGTGGGTGATACTGGTATTGATGCGGACGGTGTGCCCTACTTGGCAGGCATTGGAACGCTGGCAATCGACGGCAACTTCGTGAGCAGCGGCGGTGCTTTTGTCATAGGGATTAACGATGATCCAACGGAAACACTGAAAAACAGCCTCATCGAAGTCAGCGGCTCTGCCTTTATTACCGGCGGAACGCTCCAGATTGCGGTGGAAGATGGAAAATTCTATCCCGCAACCACTTCCGAAGACCGATATGTTTTCCTCACCGCAGCGGAAGGTTTGTATGCCACCGGGATGTCAGCCGGGTCAATAAATGATCCGCTCCTCAAGGCGACCGTCCGAAGCGATGATTCCGAGGCCTGGTTCTTCATCGAAAGGAAATTCCTGTATGCCGGTGAAGGCAACACGAAAAACCAACGAGCGATGGGCCGATATATCGACGCGGTAGGGATTTATCCTGACAGCGATTATCGGGAAGTGCTCTTGGCCCTTGATAAAGCACACATGTACACGGAAGCGCAGGTCAGCGGCGCACAAACCACCAGGGCGGAGCGAATCGTGCCGATGGGTGAAATGGTTACCGTTTCGGATCCGCTCCAAGTCGCACTCGACCAAATGAGTGGTTCGATTTATGCCACAATGACTACGGCAAGTTTCCAAAATACGGTGATGCTCCATAACACGTTGGCCAACGTGCTGCGAAGGGACTACAATGCGGTCGCAGCGGTCTACGACCAAGCGGGATACCGTGGCCAATCGTCTGCCCGAGACCTTAAAATGGATCGCGGCAAATACAAATCGACCAACAACCTGTGGGGAATGATCTACGGGCACGCTGGCACGATGTTCGACGATGGAAGCGTCGGCAAATACCGACAAGGTTTCTCGGGCATTATGGCCGGATATGACCGCGTGGATGACCGAAAATGCCGTTTGGGCGTGTTTCTCTCGATGGGAGAAGGAAGTCTGTCCGGCGAAATACGAGACCGATCGCTTACACAAGAGTTTATGGCGGGACACTATTTCCGTCGGGATACGGAAGATGGATATATCCTGCTCCAGGCCGGTCTTGGAAATCACCGCTACAATACCAGGCGGCATATTGCGTTCGGCGGGCCGGATTTAACAGCAGACCCCAATGATCCCAATCCGCCGTGGAATACGGTGAACCGAACGGCACGCAACACCCATAACGCGTTTTTGGCAACGGCCCACGTGGAAACGGGAATGCGGTATCGCGGCGGGATTTTTAACTTTTCGCCCTTTGCCGGAGCACAGTACACCGGTTTGGTACGGGAAGGGTTCACCGAACGAGGAGCGGACAGCATCAACCTCACGACGGGAATGGAGGATTATCACAGCCTGCGAGCGATGTTTGGTTTGCGGTTTGACTCCGAGGTGTTCCGATTTAAGGGCGGTTTGACATCCTTTTACGGCAACGTCGCTTGGATGTATGAATTTGATACCGGCGAACGCCATACCAGGTTTGATGCCAGATTTACGAATGCAGGATTTCCGGCAACCGCGAGTAAATTCACGGTTTACGGCAACGATCCGGGCCGGGATTGGATTCAAACGGGCTTTGGTATAAACCATGACATTCATGCACATCTTCGAGCGTTTTTGGGCTATGATGCCTATGCGAATGACCGTCAGGTGATGCATGCGTGCAACCTCGGCTTCGTTTGGGAACGCTAGAGCGTGTCCCGTGTTGCAGCATTTCCGTGTTGCGATGGACAAAAACCGTCATTCCGACGCACACATTGTCATCCCGGCGAAAGCCGGGATCCAGACACTGCGTGTGATACCAGTTCCTCTGGGTTCCGGCTTTCGCCGGAATGACGGAAATTTAATGGCCGGGACAGTATTGCAGTTTATTGCGGCTCTGGTAATTTTCGGCTATAATTCCGTGCATGCCAGTCCGCCTTTTCTTCTCCTGCACCGTCTTGCTCCTCGCCTGCTCCTTCGCCGAGTCAGCCGAAACATACTTTGAAGTGCTCGACCTCGAAGGACAGGCCGTTTTAGGAACCCTGGTCCAACTGGATAGCGGCCAAATTACTGTCAATGTCCAAGGCGAACTCCAGACGTTGCCGATTGCAAGCGTTGTTAAAATCCGAAATCTTATCCCCAATCCCTATCGAGAAACATCTTCCGCAGCCGCCCAACAGCATCGCCAGCCGCCGCCAAGCCGATCCCGACTGACCAATGCCGCCAACGCTCAACAACAAACAAACGCACAAAGGCTCATCAATCAACTCGCCAAAATACAACAAGCCAGCGAGCAGGCCGTCCAAAAATCGTTTCCCGACACGGTTATTACCCTCGAATTGACGGACGGCTCCCGACTGACCGCCGCTGATTTTAGCATTGCAGACGGTCAGGCCGACGTTCGTCTGTTGGAATTGCAGAATTCGGGCTTGCCCAACGCATTTTCCCTTCCGCTTGAGGCCCTGTCGGCCGTTCGATTTTCCGTCCGTGGTTTGTCGGATGTCGTCAATCCGTCGGCAGATTGGCTGCGGTTGGCCGTTCCCTCTGCCGAGGGGGATAAACTTATCGTCGGCAATCCAGGAACATTCGATGTTTACACCGGCATTCTCGGCGACGTGAATGCGGAAACTGTATTTTTCAACGTCGATGGCACCGTGTTGCCGATTCCGAGACACAGGATTTATGGACTCGTCCTGCACGGAGAAGTGCCGCCGACAACTTCGCCGCCGCTTGCAACCTTGACGCACTGGTCGGGCACGCAGGGGATGGTTTCGGATATTCGGCTTGACGGCGAGGAATTGACCTGGCGGACGGCATCGGGCTTGACCGTTTCGATTCCGCTTGATGAGGTCAGCGAAATTGACTTTGGCGAAAAGGGAATTGCGTCGCTTTTCGATTTTGAACGAGTACACAGCGAATTTGCATTGCCGTTTGCGTCCGAACTCGGCCAGGAACACGGGGGATTGCTGCGGACGTTTGTGGAGAGTCGGACTCGGGTATCGCGAGAAATCGTGTTAGACGGCAATGTATATGAACGGGGCGTAACATTGCAGGGGTCGGCAACGCTTGAATATCATTTGCCGCGTCCGTTTGTATCGTTGCGGGCGGTGATCGGCATTGAGGACCAATTTCGTCCGTGGTCGTCGTCGGTGCTCAAAATTTTGGCGGATTCCCAGGTTTTAGGAACCTGGAAACTCCGTGGCGATGCCGCATCGCAGCGGATCGAAGTGCATTTGCCGCAGAACTGCCGGACGATCACGTTTGTTGTCGAACCGCTGTTGCGGCCTGGAACATCGACGATTTTGACGATTGCCGACCCGAAGGTCGTTGAGTAGGCATGTTCGGCTTCCGTCTTCCGGCGCAAGCCGCGTCGCCCTGCCGCGATCTAATCAATATACCGGCGATTGAGACGCGGTAATTCCGAAATCGGCTCCAATATCCGCACATTGTCCGGCATCGGCAACGACGGAATTACGACATCCAACGGCTCAAAATCATACGAATCAAACAACGATGCAACGGCCTGCGAACCGATCACGCCGGGATCTATCCAGCGACCCTGGGCGTCCAACGACATCGTGCCCATATACAAATCCAAAAGCATTCGCTGCGTCTGATAGGCAACCCAAGTATTGAGCAAATCATTCTGGCTACGCATCAATCCATCAAGCGCACGAATCAACTGGTCGGAAAGACTGGTATCAATCCTCGCCCCACGCGCCGGCGGCTGCTCCATCCGAAGTTGCATCACATCCACGCGGGTCGTTGCCGTAAAAACCGCGCCCCGATTGATCTCGAAGTTAATCTGACTCATCTGCACATCGCGGACAACATTTCGCAAGTCGGAATGCACCGAATCGATGTACGTATAATAATCCCGACGCGCTCTTTGATAATCAATTTGACTGCGGCGATATGCCATCATCTCGTTGTACCGCGTCAACGGCGATTCCCATTCAAATCGGACATCAAGATTGCCGGTATCCGAATCAAAACGCACACCCCGATTGCTATCCATCGCACCGATTCCGCCGTTGAAGTTCAGATTGAACGTTCCTTTCAGTCTATCCGCCGTAATATCAATTTGCCGCCACGCATCAACGAGTTGCGATTTTCGGTTCATCCAGTCGAGCCGATATTCCGATGCAACTTGAAATGCTTCGTCCGGTGTAATGGAAACCGGGACCAGCGTCATCGCATCCAGGCGAGTCCGCGTTTGCATCAGCGAAAGCGACACCAATTCGTACTGGAATGCAGAATAGACACGGCGCACCCAATCTCGATAGCGGTCGCGGCGGCGCAATTCCTCAATAATCCTCCGTGCTTCCAGGATTGGTTGCTCCGATGCGTCAATACCGAGCATATCCCGAAGTGCTTGTATTTGTTCTTCGGTTTGTGCTAATTCCGCCTGTTGGGCGAGCGTTGTGGGATCAGGAGTCGGCGTCAGAAATTCCGTAAAAGTTAACAATTCCAGCGCAGCCTGCACCGACGGCTCGAACGAATGATTGCGAATCATTTCCCGCAATTCCTGTTCTTCCGTATCGGCGGTCAAGTTGAGGAGCGTGAAAATCGCCTGAAGTCGGGCACGCGTCCGGGGAATATCTTTGGTTCGCAGTGCCGAAACTCGTTCTTCAAACACGGCGGCATCGTAGATACTGCGATCAATCCGTTCGCCGCTGGCAATGTATTCGGCAAGCACGCTTTCGAGGTCTCTCAAGTTGGCCAAACGTTCCGGTATGCTCCGCTCCAAAAGTTCCAAATCGTGTTCAAGGACGGCAATTTCTCCTTCGGCACGCCGAATGACATTTTTGGTATTTTCTCTAAAATTTGCCGGCAAGGGCGAGTCGCTCGGACGAATCTCCGCAAGATATTCGACCACGTCTTCCTGCAAGGCGAGCAGCGTCGGCGATGTTAATTGGAATTGCTCCAACAACGGATCGTGAATGTTAACCTTCAAGTCCGGCGGCAAGCCGAGCGAACTGACATACGATTCGACGCTCGACTGATACCGATTGATCTGCTCCAGCAACTGGCTTTGGGAAGTCAACAGCGATTGCCGGGTTTCCGCAATTTGGGAGATGTCGGTCAGTTGTCCCGCAATGAACAATTCGTTAAAACGGTTTAGGTTTTCTTCCGTCGCGATGACGTTTTGGCGTCTGTTTTGGATTTGGATTTGGTCGGCCAGCAATCGGTAAAATCCGCCGCCGCCGGATACGCCCGTATTTCGCGGAACGGTGCCGGTTACAATGCGTGTGTAATGCCCTTGTTGGAATAGAATCAACCGGCGTAGTTCCGCCAAGAAGTCCCGTTCGGTCTGCGTGAGCCGTTCCAGGACAACTTTTCGGTTTGCCCCGCGTAGAAGCGGCTGCATGACGCTGACATTGATGATTGAGGAGTTCGTCCGCCAGGTTCCTTGCCCGTTGAGCGTCCAGGTAATCGAATTTGCCAGTTCGACGGCCCAATTCCCGCCGGTCGCGAGCATTCGTTCGGCACGGAGGGTTGCGTCGTTTCGTAAACTCGGCGGGCCGCTGCCGGGAACGCGGTAAAGCAGGGAATCCCCGCCGAAAAATTGGACGTCATAGCGAAACCGTTCTTGCGACACATTCATTGCGGCAAGATACAGGCTTTCGAGGGCGGATTGGTATTCGGTCGCGTGGAGTCGGGCGAGTTCGACGGCTTTTTCCTTGTCGAGCGGGATCTCCCCTTTTTCATTGACGAGCAGATAATGCCGCCAGTTGGGATTTTCGACGTGTTGGGTTCGTCCGTGTTCGTACCAATCTTTGGAGCCTCGCATTCCGCCGACGCTACGCATTTTGCGGTGGGCGGCGGGATCGTCCGTCGGCATCGGCTCCTTATCGGGATGGAACGGGTCGAACATCCGCGAGGCGGCGTCGGGTGTAATTCTATAATCATCGACTTTCCATCGCGGATCGTTATTTCCTTGTTTGAGTACGGAATAGACCTCGTGATCTGCCTTTGTTCGGTAGAATTGCCGATTGCACCCGGTGCTCCCGGCGAGGCCGACAACGAGAACAATGAGGCAAAGGGTGCAAAAAAGCCGATTCATGGTACGGATATATGGATAACACGTATTGTATGAATCGGCGTTAATTCGTTCGGACTTTAACGGTCATTGCGAATTTATTGACATTTAGCGTAATTCCAGGCCGTTAGCCGGTCTGCAAACGGGACGCAACGCGATTTTGCAGCCTATTCCTCTGCCGGATCGGCGGCGGTTTTGCGTAAAATATCATCCACCACGCCGTATTCCTTTGCCTCTTCGGCATTGAGATAAAAGTCCCGGTCGGTATCCTTGGCAATATCCTCGACCGGCTTGCCAATGTGAAATGCCAAAATTTCGTTGAGCATCGCCCGATCTTTGATGATCTGCTGCGCTTGAATTTCAATATCCGAAACCTGTCCCTGCACGCCGCCCCAGGGCTGGTGCATCATAATTTTGGCATGCGGCAGGGCAAAGCGTTTCCCTTTGGTTCCGCCGGCCAGCAAAATGGAGCCGCCGCTCGCCGCCAAACCGACGCAGTACGTCGCGACCGAGCAACTCAACATTTGCATCGTATCGTAAATTGCGAGCGTTGCGGTAACGCTTCCGCCGGGCGAATTGATGTAAAAATGGATATCCTTCCGGCGATTTTCGCTTTGCAGATAGAGCAGTTTCATCACTAATTCGTTTGCGTTATCGCTTCGGATTTCTCCTTGCAGGAAGATAATCCGATTTTCCAGGAGCAGATCGCCGAGCGTCAGGGAGCGTTGGCGTTGATAATCTCGGTAGTTGGGCATAGCACAAGATAGAGGCCGAATGATGCTCCCTATTGTCCTCTAAATTATGGGTATTGCAAGAGCGGGGGGGTGTAAAGCCCTCCGGTCAGTGTGCTGCACTATGATTGTTGCCGCATTGCTATTCCCTCAACGAACGCAATGTTTGGTTGAGCAACAGAATTTCCGCTGACGCGTCTGCGTGCTCAGGAAGAGTCCCCGCCGGCCAAATCGCTCGACGCGGGGATGCTCCCGGCTCCACGGAAATCTCAAAAAAGTCCCGAATCAACCCTTTCTCCGCAAAATAATCCACGATGCTAAGGGCTCTAAAAAATGCAAGGTCCGTACTGCGTTGAAACCTGTTATCGCCTTCGATTTCCGTCGGAGCGGCATAGCCTTTGACCAAAATCTTAAAGGGCGATCCTTGCAAAACTGGAAGCAGTGCGTCTAATTCCCGCCGGGCTTGCGGGGTTATCGCGTAGTCGCCGAGTTCAAAGCGAATCAAGCCGTTTCTCACCGTTGTTCCGTCGAGCAGGATGGCCAATACTTCGGTGGACGTTCCTTCGGGAGCCGGGGTAGGTTGTCCGCCGGTCAGGGCAGCCGTCCGGCTGCGCCTCGCAGCGGAATCGGAAACGGTCGTCGTAACTTGAACTTTTTGCTGCCGGACTTTAGAGGGAGTGGCATAGCCCTCAAAATCTTGCCTAAGTGTATCGACCAAGGCTTGAAATCGAGGCTCCGAAATAATGCTGATCGCAAAAAGCATGATGAAAAAGCATAACAGCAGAGACATAAGGTCCCCGAAGGTACACATCCACAGCGGAGCGAGGAGTTCTTCTTCTTTCTTCCGTGCCATGCCCTGCATTGTACCATAAACGGCAAAAAAAAGCGATCGCGAGTGATCAAAACAGGCCAACTGCAAGTTTCAAATCTGGGTAGGTTGCCGACCGCCGGGCGGCAACTGCGGTACTCCGCACATTAGGTTTACACGCTTGTTGCCGTTTTTAGGCCCCCGGTCGGCTACGCCGACACAACCGCCCGGCGGTCGGTTGCCTACCTTTGGCCTCCAATTTCGTCGAAAAACCCGGGGGCTTACGCCCCCGAAGATAGGACACGCCAAAAACACGGGAATTTTAACACTATTTCGGAAAACACATGCTATTTCCCATGCATTTTGGTTCCAAAAAATTTGGAGATACGTTACTCTCGCTTTGCCAGCAATCCACCACGGTCGGCCAGAAATCGTCAGGATTCTAGAAAAATGAACGCTGCCGCCTTCGGGCGGCTTTTTTACGTCTTCAAAACCGGACGACGTATCCGCCGAGTGCCGCCGGGTGCCTGCGGATGGTACTGGGTGTTGCCGGGTGCAAAACGGAACTCTACCAGTTTGGATTTGAACTCTACCAGTTTGCCAGGACAAATTGGTAGAGTTTCCCTTATTTACGTATTCGCTATCCGAAACGGCCTTTTTGGGCTGAAATGAACGAAAATTGGCGTATATTTTCCGAAAAGTGCTGAAAATGCCGAATTTTGTACATATTGCGACTCTTATTGGGCCGATTCCGGCGAAATTTACTGCACTTGTACAGTGTTTTTGGAGCGTGGCTCCGCCTCTAAAGTTTACGTTTAATCCAAAAACCGGCGGATTGCGGCGGCGGTCATATACACAAAATGCCGATTCATGCATATAATAGAGCAAACATAGGCATAATTCGCCGTTTTATGCACATGTTCTATTCGATGCTTGTGAACCCCAATGAATGAGACTATCCTCACCAAACTGCCTTACGCCGTTGATTTGGAAACAAAACCCGTGCTCAAAGCGTTGGTCAACGCCAGAAGTCTGCTCGCCCGGCTTAATGGCACGCTGTCCAGCCTACCAAAGCCGCAAATCCTCATTAACACACTTGCTCTCCAAGAGGCAAAGGAGAGTTCAGAAATCGAAAATATCATAACGACGCAGGATGAATTGTTTCGTGCAAGCATCGTGAGTGATCGGCAAGTTGATCCTTCCGCCAAAGAGGTTCGTGACTACGTTGCGGCAACGCTATTTGGCTACGAGTTAATCCAGCGGACGGGATTATTGAAGACCAGCGACATCATTGCCATCCAACAGATCATCAAACAGACCGAATCGGGCATTCGTCGGGGACAAGGCGTTGTGTTACGGAATGAAATAACCGGCGAAATTATGTATCGACCGCCGCAAGATTATATGCACATTATGGAATTGCTCGACAATCTGGCAGCATACATCAATGATGATAGTCTGTCCGATGTCGATCCGCTGATCAAGATGGCGGTCATTCATTATCAATTCGAAGCGATTCATCCCTTTATGGACGGCAACGGACGCACGGGCAGGATTATCAATATTTTGTACCTTATCATGAAACGGCTGCTTGACTATCCTGTGTTGTATTTGAGCCGTTACATTATCCAGCACAAGAGCCGCTATTATGACCTGTTGCATCGGCTCGGCAAGGGAACCGCCGATGCGCCGTGGGAAGAATGGCTACTCTACATGTTAGATGCTGTTGCACAGACTTCAGAGCAAACTGTAATAACGATTAACGTAATCCACCGAGAAATGCGCCGGTTCAAACGATCCATTCGCGGAGACGCTAAACTACGCCGGATATACAGTCAGGATTTGATTAACCATCTCTTTGAGCATCCGTACACAAAGATTGATTTGTTGGCATCTAACCTTGGCATTGAACGCCGAACGGCAACGAAATACCTCAATTTGCTCTACGAGGCAGGTTTCCTCTGCAAGCATCGGCTTGGAAAGTCGTATTATTATGTCAATGATTCACTGTGGCAAATTTTGGAAAGTGCACAAAACAAAGTGCCGGAAATGTAGCGAATCACAAATTGCCTCGCTCGCCGTGATTTGGCCGCCATTACAAGCCATTTCCTGTGTAAAAATGTGAATTTGGGCAATTTTTGCTTCAAAAGCAATACATTGATAAGACGTGGGACAAAAAGTCATCTTGATTTTTTTAGAAAATTCCTTACGATTCCAGAAATGATGCAGATTGCTACAGTCCCACTCTGGGAATACTTACGGAGTTTTGCCACCCATTGCGATGGGAGAGGCAGGAAATAGCCTGAACCGCTCACCCTATCGCATTGGACTATCGGAGTTTGTTGATTATTTTTCCTACTCAAAACAGAGAATTGAAATTTTGGATGGATTCCTTCGCTTTCGCGAAGGATTGCACAAATCAGGGCTGTCTTCCGGATTTCAATGGTTAAACGGCAGTTTTCTCGAAAACATTGAAGATTTGGAAAGCCGACATCCAAACGACATAGACGTGGTTACCTTTTATGCGGGTATCCGCTGGCCGGAGCCAGCAGGCAATACTTGAAGAAACACCGCAGTTATTTGACAATGAACGGTTGAAGCAAGACTACATGGTAGATGGTTATTTTAAAAAATTAGAGAGAGACATTAACAGTAGTAGTATTGCGATGATCACCTATTGGTATAGTATGTGGTCGCATCGGCGAAATGGATTGTGGAAAGGATTCTTACAAGTAAATCTAGATTCTGCCGATGATAAAAAAGCGAAGAGTATATTGATCGCCAAAAAGGAGAAGTGTCAATGAACTTAACAAATGAATACGATTATGTCGCTTCCGAAATTACCGAGTTGCAACGACTACTTGTAGAAATACCTCCTGAAGATGTTATTGACAGGATGAGTTTAGAGGCTCGGTTGGCGAAGGCGCAATTAGAACTGGAAACGCTGCCGTTGCCGGAACGTTCCGCGACCGTTTGTTTAACATTCAGGGGCAAACCTGTTGTCGGCTCGCATTCCATCTCTGCTGATTTCGGTTCAAAGGCGTTAGATGCTTTTTCAAAGGTTTTCACCGCGGTTGCGGTTGGTACTACCACGGATATACAATCACGAGGGAAACTTCCCGACAAAGACAATAATTTACTTCGCATCATTGGAACAACAATCGGTTCTTTCGGATTTGAATTAGAATTGCCACAGGGGACGACTGATCTATTTACTTCTACTTCGCCCGAAGATACGATAAGGAAAATCGAAACACTTTTGTCCACCTCGGCAACGGGCAACGACGATGAGGTTACAGAGATTGTAGCCGACGTACCGCCAAGAGCAATAAAACTCCTGAATAAGTTTCTGGAGGTTCTTGTAAGTAACGAGTCATGGTGTGGTTTATCATACGGCAACAAAAATTTTCGTTACGACAACTTTGAGCAAGTTCGTACATCTGTAAAACGTTTGGCAGACAACAATGTTCATTTCGGAAAAGAGACCTTATGCGGTAAATTTAAAGGTTTTTTCCCTATCAGCCGTACGTTTGAATTTTTGCCTGATTGCGCAAAAACCGAGCAAAAAGACGCTATTCACGGAAAAATTGATATTGCTGTTGAAGAACCGGAAGTTTTGAATCGAGAATGGCTTGATAAACTGGTTGCTGTCGAGCTCTGTACTATGCAGATAGGAAATGGAAAGCCTCGTTACACTCTACAATCACTTGCTGATTTGTCATTGCGATAATTATCAAAAAACTGACCGCTATTCAGGCACCTCAATCATACCACGCTCTATCCCCTGCCCATTATTGAGTGCGGTCAGCCCTCGGCGAAGATAATTGAGATTACTCTCGCTGTAAAACGGATCAGACTCTTCGGGGACGCTGGAAGAATGCCGTTCCACGTCTTCATTGAAAACCGACATTTGAGATAGTGACTGCCCAATCCCCATCTGGGCGTTTGCATTGGCTTGCATGGCTTCAAAAACTGCTATATCGGCACTATCTACAACTGACATGGCAATTTACAATGTTTTCAACGACTCGTGTGAAATTGTATCGTATTTCAGGTTGATGTGAAAGGGCAAATTTGCCAGAAATCGCCTCCAATCTTTCGTCGAATCCCCACTGTCTCATTGGAGTTTCCCCTCTTCTTCGCCTGTTCGATGGCATTCGTCGATTAGGGCAGGTTAACGATTGATTCGATTATCTCAAAGAAATTTGTCGAAGGATTGTTTTTCCATGCGCCGGATCCGCCTTGCTCTCTGTAGAGAAGTTCGGCTCGTTTGATGGCAACTGCCATGTTGTTTTCATCCAACATGTGATCCAAAATTTGATGTCTTTCCGATTTTGACAATCTTTTCAATTCTTGCCAAATCGAGTTTCTGTCTAATCGTTCATTTTTATCAACGTTTCTAAAATGTAAAAGAACCCAAAGTTCAAAAGAAAGGTTGCAATATATAACATTGACATTCGCCTCTTTGCTCTTTTCAAGCACCTGCTGAAAATTAAAAGATAATTCTCTGTCGACTACAACCCAACATTCATCATATTCGTTAGTTTCAAGAGAATCTGAAGCCAGAGTGATGGCATCATCGGGATGTGGGGGAGTATCTTTGATGTCCAAAACGACAGTCTGTCGTACAAATTTTTTAAGCCGATTGAAGTATTGTAGCGCAAACTGGTTATTGTAGACGTTCAGATAAATCAGTATCCTGCGCTTGGGGATACGTTTGTCAATGTCAAAAGGCTTATACTCGCCGAAAAATGAATGTTGCATGAAATCCTCCTAATCTTCTTGATATATTGCTTCGTTTTCACGGCGGCTGATGGCAGGAACTTCGGGGATGGCTCCATATCTACCGCCCAAATAATCTTTTTCGTATGATATGTCTTTGCGGACTTTAAATTCTGCCAAAGACTTTAATTGAGAACCCATACTGTCGGGACATCTTTCTGCAAACCAAAACTGGTCACGGCGAATAAAATCTTGTTTCAGCAAATGCGTATCATGAACCGCAACAATTAGTTGCGCCCCTTTTTTATTGTAATGGGAGCAGAACAATTGCATGAGATAACTGACTAGTGTTGGATGGACTCTCGCGTCAAACTCATCGACTACCAAAACCTTTCCTTCGTCCAATGCGTCAATAACAATACCTGCCAAAGTAAGGAGCTTTTGTGTGCCTTCGGATTCCGCATTCAAATCCAACTGGTAAGCATCGCCTCCGACTTGGTAATGAGTTTGGATTGTCTCATACGTACGGTCTCGTGTCGTTCGTTTTCGCAATTCATCATCCCTTTCGACGAACGATGGTGTCTTTGCTGTATAAGAAATATCCGATATGTTCAAGCCCAATTCTTCCATGAATCGGAGAGCCTTATCCTTCTTGTCTGAATTGCCTAAAAATCGAAAATCACCCCGACGATAACAACGATCACAAACACCAGTCAATACGATGAAATTGTCGTCGCTAAAAAAATTCGCAATCGCTGACGAAATACGACCATTGTCCCGTGCGCAAACCGATAAGAAAAGAGAATTGTCTCGCGTAAAGCCGAATCGTTCTTTCCCTTCCACAAAGATTTTTTCGGCGTGTGAATCTAATTTACCTTGTTTGCGATGAAAAAGAACTTTGTTGTCTTTCGCCAATACTTCTTCGTCAACAGAATCACGAGTCACAGAAAAACCGTAACGGTAAATGCTGCCATCAAGGAGCAGGCTTACTTGGAAATAAGATGGGGCATTTACCGTGTTTTCATCGAATTTAAACGGGACGGCAGGAATAGGGTCACCAGATAGAGAATCGCTGTGTGAATTTCTGATAAAATATTTCATAAATCCAAAAGCTTTTAACAAATTGGATTTGCCGCTACCGTTTTCTCCATAAATTATGGCAGCTCGTAGTAACTCCAAGTCCTTTCTCCCAGTTTTGATTAACGCCGTGCCATCTAACAATGGTTCCTTGAGCTTATTGACACGCCGTAAATCCAATAAAGCAGAAGTCTTGAAGGAGCGATAATTACTGACCTTGAAATCAATAAGCATGGTACTGTATCCTCAGGAGGTGGAGTAAAGTATAATCTATTTTTCGTCTTTGGCAACCCCTCCAATTGTGAAAATTTCACAAAATTAAGCCAAATTTCCTTGTTTTTCCAGAAAAAAATTGCCGTTTGCGACGAATTTGCGTCAAACATCCAAAAAATCGTCTACTCTGATGTGCTTCTTTTCGTTCCCATATGTGATGCTTACGCTGGATTTACTATGAGTGCATTTCCGAAAGGTGAATTTTTAGAATCGGTTCCGCTGGGTATTGGCGATACATTACTCACCAGCCGTCCGGTGATGGATGGCGAACCGGTGAGTGCCGCCGTCGCGAACCGATTGCCGAAAACGAATCATGCCAATACGGCATACATTCATGGACTGATCAAGCGGTTCCATAATCTTTCCGGAGAGTATCTTTGGCAGATGCCCATCACCCCTGATGTGCGCATTGGCGATTTTGTTTGCTATGATGTCCGATACAGAGCATTCAAGCCGGGACTGGCGAAGTTTACGGTCTCCGATGGGAATGTTGCTGAATCGGAAACATCATTGGTTTGGGGTGTTGTCGTCGCTATCCGCAACGACAAGGCAGATATTTGCACTAACGGTCTTTGTGAATTCCGCCCGACCACGGATAACTATTTTCTGTTGCCGACACCGGGCATCCGGTTTTTGAGCGATACTCTTTCCGGAGGTCTCACGGATAAGGTCCGGTATCCGTACAAGTGCGTCGGCTTTTTGATTGGCGTGAAACAGTCGGGAGAGGTTCAGTTTTTCGTCCGCTCTTACCTTGCCGCGGATCCGCGTGTTCACAAACACCGTTCCTATGAACTCTCCGCGGCACCGGCGGGGACGTGGATTCCTGACGGCAACGTATCGACTGCCATTGCTCATGTGAATACGGATGTCCCGGGATGGCTGCCGTCTGACCATGCCCTTTTCAACGGTGTGCTGCCGAAACGAGCCGTCTTCGGATACAACCCCAACTTTTTGCAAGGATGCGGCTGGCCTATCTTATCTCCTTCTTCGGCGGGGTTGCGTTGGCAGCGATCCGAGAACCCTCTTTTAGCGGCGATCCCGCCGGAAATGTATCGCATCGATCAGACAACCATCTGGTGGCTCACGGATCAAATCCTGCCGTGGGACATCGAACGGGAATATGTAGATGGTCAAACAGACCAATTGCCCGGCACCCATGCGCACCGGATGTGGCTTGAAGTCACCCAAGCAGGCTACGGCTTCGAAGAGCCCACGGTCACCACACTTCGGCCCGGGAAAGGATTGTATGCCCGGCAATATCCTTACGGCGGTCCGGCAATCACCGGCGATTTAGAAGTGGGTCTTGATCTTGCCTTTGACGAACAGGTTATAGCGGAAGGGATGGGCTTTGCCGTCGGAAACATTGCGGGACTCACCCTCCAAAAAACGCCGATTGTTTCCAAAATCAGGATCAACTCCAGCGTTCTCCAAATCACGAACTCGGACTTTTTCGATGGGAACCATCATCATGGGGCATTGACGTTCTCTGACCCTACCGGAGTCGTGGGCTCTGAACTGCCGATTGAAGCCACGCATCTCAACGGTGTCGAAGAAGTTCTTGTGATGGAAGCCGTGGGGCTTGCATTCAACAAGGACCGTCCTACATCACTGCTGACTCAGTTGCTTGTTCCGTACAGTGCCTTGTTTACTGATATTGCGGTGTCGGTGCGGCTGGGGATTTTGGTGTCCCGAGCAGGAAGTATTCCTGCGGACATTTTGCAACTCTCCTATCGGATCATCAAGAACCCGATGTCCAAGAACAGTGCAGTGGATGCTTTTCCGCTTTTGGAGATGACTCCGCTCGCATGCAACTGCGGCTTACAGAACTCCGAAATTTCGCAGCGATACTATTTTGTGGAGAGTGCAAGCGTCCACGTATCTCCGGGGGACATTTTCATCTTGAAAATCGAGCGGAAAGCACCGGACAGTTTTCCGGATCGCCTTGTCGTGCTGCGAAAGTCCGGACTGCTCAACTTTTTCTAAAATAGCATTATGCAGGAACCACGTAACCTTAGCTGGACGCATTACAACAAGGCACGCCGATTCCCGCTGATGTTTGACAGCACAGCGGTTTCGAGGGATGGTCTCTTTACAATTCCTGATGATCTGATTGTGTCGCTCTATCTTTCCTGTAATGTCAGCGGCACTCATGATGATCCCGGTCTGTTCTACATCGGAGAGTTGACCTACTATCACACCGGTTTTGTACTGGAGATTTACTACGGCATGGGAGATGCCGGTCAAAAGGTTGCCGAAACAACCGTCGATCTTTCAAGCGGCACCATGCCGAAGGTTGTCCAACTTCTTGGTCTCAATCCGATGATTCTCAGCGGGCTCATCGTCCTCGGCGACATAGAAGGACTCTCCCGGCAACCGGTGGGAGAATGGTCTTTTGATCCGGCAGCAACGATGCTCGACCCGTTTTGTATTCGGTACGTCGCTAAAGAACTGTCGGAACTGTACGTCCAATCACAAGGACAACTGCTAGGTCCATTTCATGGCACGGTCACATTTGAGGAAGGGGAGAATATCACGCTGGGGATTCGGACCAACGAAGACCTGAACTGTCTGTACCCGACCATATCGGGTTCGATGACCGAAGTGGTCATCCATGCTAACACTCCCGAAGTTAACTCTTCACGTTTCCGGTCGATCAACGGAGTGTTTCCGGATGAGACGGGCAACATTACGTTCAAAGGAATGAATTGCCTCGACATCAGGCCGGAAGGGGCACATACTCTCGTCTTTGATGATAAGTGTGCCCAGCCTTGTTGCTCTTGTACCGAACTGGTGCCGATTGAAGAAAAAATCAAAGAGATCACTTCGTCGATGCAACAGTTGGTTACCCGGATGGGCTTGTTGGAGACGCAATACGAGTTTATGCGAAGCAGTTTGAGTGCCGTAAGTTAAAATAGATGCAATGCCCTTTTCTTCATCGCTCGAAAGTTGGCTTTTTGAGAACAAATTTTTTGTGAACGATTCCTTTGCGGAAGATTTGCATGGGGGCCGGT
>WRKP01000004.1 GCA_009778035.1 Planctomycetaceae bacterium | reverse complement strand
AAAAAGGGAGAATAACCGCAAAAAAAAGTGTAAGAGGGGGGGGGGGGGGCAATATAGGAAGCCGCAAAACGCTCGCTTCCGCTCGCAAACAAGGTTTCACCCTCGTCGAACTCCTCGTCGTCATTGCCATCATCGGCATGCTCGTCGCTCTCTTACTTCCCGCTGTTCAGGCCGCCCGCGAAGCCGCCCGGAGAATGCAATGCTCCAACAATCTCAAACAGACATCCCTGGCTGTACACAACTTTGAAAGCACGCACAACCGCGTGCCAAACTTCTATTTTGATCCCATTTGGCACTCCGTCGCTGCAAGTCAAAATGGAAATGATGCACGAGATGTCCGAAACTACAGTTTTTGGACCGTTTTGATGCCCTACATTGAGCAACAAGCCCACTACGATACCCTGATGAGTACGGCAACAAGAACGTCAGGAACCCGGGTGATTTCTACTGACAACGTCACTTTCGAGGGCTCTCCAACGCCCTGGGCACACGGCATACCGGCTTTATTGTGTGCCTCCGACCCGCAAGGCCGACCGGGATTGCAAAGCGGCTCCGTCGGCAGAGCGAATTATCGAGGCTCAGTCGGAGACATCTGCTCCTTCGGGCTCGATTGGAATGAATGGCGGCAAGGTGCCCGCGGCGTTTTTCGCTCTTATGCCACATCAAATGGGGATAACTGGCGGACGGGTATCTGGGGACAAATGCTGTTCACTGCGATTACCGACGGACTTTCCAATACCATTATGTTCTCCGAGTCGGTGATTGCTAACGGTACAACCGACCGCACCATCCGGGGCGGAGTCGCCCGATTTGACCGACAGTTTGAGCGAATGGACACGCCGCCCAGCGTCTGTGCGGAAGTTCGCGGCCCCAATGGTATGCTCAGACCGGACCAGGAATTGCATAGTGCCTGGATTTCCGGCGACAGCAACCGCGACAGTAATTCAAAAGGATTCCGTTGGGGGGATGGACGAATTGGCGAAGGCGGCGGGACGCTTTTCAGTACCGTATTGCCGCCGAATGCACCTTCTTGCCACGGGGGCGGCGGTGGAGCATCGTCGTGGCTCGTTGCTGCAAGCAGTAATCATCCCGGCGGAGCGAACGTTGCGTTTTCTGATGGTTCGGTACGGTTTGTTACCGAATCGATTGAAACTGGCCGTCTTCACGAAGGTTTAGGTGCCGCCCATGGTCATACGGGCCATCAACATGCCTTTACGGGACCATCGACGTTTGGCGTTTGGGGGGCACTCGGCAGCCGTTCCGGCGGGGAAAGTGCATCGCTGTAGGAATAAGGAGGCAGGAGTTAGGAGTTAGGAGACAGAAGTCAACCATTCCTATTCTAACTCCTGTCTACTGACTCCTGACTCCTCACTTTTAACAAATTAACCATAAACAACCAATGAGACAAATCATCACAACAACATTCGCGATATTTTTTTTAGCGGCAATCGTCGGCTGCGGCGATGGCCGACTCAAAACGGAGCCTGTCCGCGGCATTGTGACGCTGGACGGCCAACCTTTGGAGGGTGCTTCGGTAACATTTGGCCCGAAAAACGATGGAGAAGGAGCCCCTGGTTTTGGCCGAACCAACGAACGGGGCGAGTATTTGCTGCAAACGATGGCGGGGAACCCGGATGCAGGCACGTTGCCCGGGGAATATACGGTAACGATCAGCAAACACAGGTCGATTCCGACGGGTCGGATGGTTGAGGAGCCGGGTTCGGGCGAGATGATTCCCGAAATGGAGAGCATTTTGATTTTTCCTGGAATGTCTCGTTATGCGAATGCGTCGACGACGCCGTTCAGTGCGACGGTGGTTCGTGGCCGCAACCAGTTTGATTTTGAGTTGACGTCGGAGTAGGGGTTCAGGGGCGGCGGGTCGCTTCACGGCCCGTCCCGCGAATCAACTCCAACAAACGGGCTTCCGACAAACCAAACGGGGCAAGCGAACCTGCCTCGTGATGAATTCGCTCCTCAAAAACCGTTCCGTCAAAATCATCCGCTCCATACGAAAGTGCTATCTGCGCCAACGATTCCCCCAACGTTACCCAATACGCCTTGATGTGAGCGATGTTATCCAATACCAACCGCGAAACGGCTATCGTTTGCAAAATGGCCTGCGGCGAAATTGCGATGCCCTCAATCTGCGTGTTCTTCGGATGAAATACCAGCGGAACGAAACACTCAAATCCGCCGGTCTCATCCTGCAATTTCCGAAGTTCAAGCAAGTGCTCCATGCGGTGCTTCGGCATTTCCAAATGTCCAAAAAGCATCGTCGCATTCGTTGGAATGCCTAATTTATGGGCCGTCCGATGCACTTCAAGCCAAATTTCGGCAGGTATTTTGTCCGGCGCAATCTTCTTTCGGATTTCCGTATTGAAAATTTCCGCTCCGCCGCCCGGTAAACTCGACAGGCCAGCCGATTGCAAATCGCTTAAAATATATTCAAAATTCTTGCCCGTATTTTGAGCAAATGCCGCAATTTCAACGGCCGTCCAAGCCTTCAGATGCAAATGCGGATAGGTTCGATGAAGCATCGCGATCATTTCGCGATACCAAGCGTACGGCTTGTCGGGATGGATTCCGCTGACGAGATGCAGTTGCGTTGCTCCGAACTCGACGGCACGGTCTGCCCGTCGCAAAACTTCATCGAGTTCTAAAACGTATGCCTTATTGTCGTGGTGCTTTGCGGCAAAGGCACAAAGCGGACAAACGATTCGGCAGACATTTGTGGGATTGATATGAGCATTGACGGTGTAATAGGCCTTATTGCCGTGCCGTCGGCGTCGTTCGGCATCGGCTTGCTTGCCGAGTTCGTGGAGATCGGAATCAAAAAGGCCTAAACCGGCTTCGTGGGATAGGGAAATGTGCATAGGGCGATGGGTTGTTTTTATAGACTTGTACGGAACGGCCCTTCCGGTGCAAGCCGCATCGCCCTGCACTCGCCGACCTTTCTGGATTCCTATAGCCGGATCCCTTCGCGTTTACACACGATTTCGAGGGCGGTCTTAAAATAGGCGAAGCGTCGGCTGCGGTCTTTTTGGACCGCTTTTTGGTGAACGCTGTAGATGATTTGAGTGGGCAATGTGCCGTCATTGCGTTTTTGGATGACGTAATCGCAGAAATCTCTCTCGCTTTTCGTTCGGGCAAACAGCGTAATTTTCAATATGTCGGCGGTGAAGTGCTTGTCAATATCGTTGGCAGATTGTGCCGAACAGGGCATCGCAAATCCGACGAGGAGTACACAGAAAAAAAGCGTGCGCAGCATTTTGGGCTAAAAAATCGAATGACGGGTATCTGGCATATCGGCAAAATTTCCCCGTCAGTTGACATGTTTCCCAACACTGGCCGAGATTCTTTGCAATGTGTTGTGGATCGGCGAGATAGGCCTTGCTTGACTCCTAGCCATTTGCTCGGTAGCATGAAACGGCACGCAGGAGCCTGGTGCTGCTGTCCCTTTCACTCTCAACCAAGTCGAGGAGAATGCTATGAAAATGCAACCAAATGACAAAAAAAGACTTCTGTCCGTTTTACTGGGACTGGCCGTATCCCTGATTTGCTTCGGCATATCGGGTAATTCTATCGGACAAGCCCCGCCGCCGGATGCCGAACACAAACCCGGCGAACGCGTAACACTCACCATCAACGACGTAGAATACGCATTCCGCTGGTGCCCGCCGGGTAATTTCATGATGGGCGATGAACCGGGAGAGGTATCCGTAACCTTCTCTCACGGCTTTTGGATGCTCGAAACGGAAGTAACGCAAGCGATGTGGGAAAGCGTAATGGGGAATAATCCGAGTTATCTCAATGGTGAAAAACTTCCGGTGGACACGGTTTCTTGGGATGAGTGCCAGGAATTTATCGCGAAATTGAATGCGGAATTCAAGAGCGGGGGACGTCAGTCCCCCGGTTTCGCCGATTCCACCGGCGGGCTGACGCCCGCCGCTCTTGAGGGGTACAAGTTTTCCTTACCGACAGAGGCCCAATGGGAATATGCCTGCCGAGCGGGCACGACGACGGCGTATCATTTTGGTGATACGCTCACGCCGCAGCAGGCGAACTTCGGAAGAAGAATCGGAGTCGGGCAGACAACAGAAGTTGGTTCTTTTCCCGCGAATGCTTGGGGCTTGAAAGACATGCACGGCAATCTCCGAGAATGGTGCTTGGATTGGTTTGATAATTATCCTAGCGGTGCGGTAACGGACCCTATGGGGCCTGACAGGGGCTCATATCGGGTGCTTCGTGGCGGGTGTTGGTCCGACTTTGTCGAGTTTTGCCGGTCAGGCTCTCGGAGCCACTGCGATCCTGCGTACCGGTACTACGGCTTTGGGCTCCGTCTGGCCTTGGTTTTGGAGTAACGGGAAGCCAAAAAGTTCGGGAACGCAGCGCTGTTCGCCGGATACCTTGCAAAAAATAAACTTTTCGTTAGACTATTCGGCATTGTTGCACTGTTTTTGGCAAAAATCTTAAGGTTTGTGCAGAATTTGCCGATAATAAGTACATCGTTGGCGCCGTAGCCAAATGGCTAAGGCAGCGGATTGCAAATCCGCCATGTCCCGGTTCGAGTCCGGGCGGCGCCTTATTCGCAAACCCTTTCAAAATAACGGCTTGCAATAATAAATTTTCGTTTTTAGGCAACGAAAACCCCAAAAGTCGTCAACGGAACCCAATTAGCCGCCTATTTTGAAGGAAAATGCAACCCCTTTGGGAACGTTGATAGCCCAAAATCCTGGGAAAAATACCACGAATTCCCGCAAATGCTGGACAGAAATCCCTATCCAGACACGCAGTTTGGAAACCCGGGAATGTCGTGAGAAGAAGCCGGTCAAATACATTTCCTGCGAAGTAGATACTTCTTACATGGCGAGTCAGGGAACGATTCAAGAGTTTGTATCGCTCATGGGTGCAAACATGAGTACGGGGCAACCGTTCTTATCGAAACGAAATCTATACGGCATCGTCGAAAAATTGTATCCCAGCACTCTGACCGATTGGGATACCAATGAATTGTAAAAAGAGAATGAGTCATGATGTAAAAGCAACCATCTGGTCTTTCCATTCCCAAATACAGGGTGTTGCGAATAGCGTTGCCGAAATGCTATCCGAAGCCATCGGTGAGCAAGATACTGAACTACTGGCAATACTACTGCCAATCAGAGTCGTCTTGAAATGTATCGTGCAAATTCCGAAGTGATTGATGGAGTGCAATGGCTTGCAACGCTTGATCATCGGACAGGCCTTGAGTGTGGTTCATATGATGGCAAGAGATGGTCACCGAATAAGTTGTACGAAGTCAAAGTGCTGCCCGCTCACCCGAATTGCCGGTGTGTTTTTATTCCCTACATCGACATTGGAGAAGGCGTTCCTCGTCCTGCCGAAGCGGAGAATTTTGACCTGCTGGCAAAGGAAAAATACAATGCGAATCCCAATGCCAAGAAAAAGCATGATGAATTGTCTTATGAATATCGCCGGAAGTTATGCTATGATACGATGCGGGCATATCAATCCAAGTCCGGCAACGCCCCCCCCTACAAGCAGGTGAAAGGGGATATGACGTTTGCAGATAATGTCGCAGATATCGGATGATGTTTTTAAACCATTTGAGAACGTTATTACAACCATTAAAACCAAAGAAGGATACTTTCTGCTTGTGATCTTTGCGTGCAGATAAAATGAAGGATCCTGGACGAATTGCGTAGCAGATATTCAATTATATATCATTACACATTTTCATGAAAGATCAAATTTTAACCGGATCATGCATAACTCGGTAATTTTGGCGTGGTTGGACTCCCTACTGGTTTTATGCCATGCGATTTGTTTTTTGCCGTTTTATGGTACAATGTTCTGACCGTCGCCGAGCACGAACCAAAACATGAAATGTCAAAAATGTAACAAAGAAGCAACGTTTCATATCTCCGAATTGATGGGTTCCGAGCCGAAAGAACTGCATCTCTGCGAAGAACACGCCCGGGAATATCTTAACCAATCGGCCATACAAGGGAAAATGGCCGGAAACCTCAATGCGATGCTGTCGCAAGGTTTGCCCCAAAAAATCTCTCTCAACAAAGCAGCCAAGGAATTGCAAGAATTGGATCAGCAAACCTGTTCCATCTGCGGCATCAGTTTTCATGATCTCCGAAGCCAAGGATGTTTGGGATGTCCTCATGATTACGAATTTTTCGGCAAACAGATTGATGCTTTCATTTTGAACATCCATGGAGTCTATGAACATACCGGCAAGGTGCCTGTGAGGAAATCCGGCAATTCCCAGGAGCGAATGCTTCTCATCAAATTCCGTCGGGACTTGGACGATGCCGTTCAGTACGAAGACTATGAACGAGCCTCCAAACTTCGGGATAAAATCAACAGTTTGGAAAGGGAGTTGGGATAGTTTTTGTGCTGTGTTGAGGAGGCAATTAAAGGCTCCCTGTCGGGATTTTGCATTGCCAGCAGGTTTTGCCTGTCCTGTTAGTTCGGCAGTGGAATCCTTTAGTTCTGCTAAAAATACGAAATGGCATATATTTATCACGCGTCCGAGAACGATTTTGTGCATCTGTGCAGTCTTCAAAAGCGAATCCCTTTGCGTTCCACTCGGCTACACCAAGTACGCAACGACAAATGTTTCCGCATCAACGACATTCCCATCAGCATAAACTCGCTCGGTGCCGCAAAAAGAACATTGCAGAGAAACGTGAACCAGAAGTAGGAACGCCTGGACAAAATTACCGTTATTCCGTTTTTGCCCAGTGCAAAATTGGTGCGCTCTATTGATGAAAATACGGTTCTCGCGTTGGAGCCGGCCTGACATTCACATCGGGAATCTCCCGTACCCAAATGTTGCGGAAGCGAACGCGGTCGCCGTGATCCTGCAACCGAATCGGCAACGTCGGAGGATGAGCCTCATATTCCGGCGGACGGTGCCAAGCCGTCGAACCCAACAGTTCATGACGATTCACAACAAGCACGCCGTTGTGAATCACCGTAATATATCCAGGCCGAACGACTTCGAGAAGATTGCCGTCATCGATCCGCAACTCAGGCCGATTGAATATGATGGTATACGTTTGCCATTCTCCCGGCGGTTTGGAAGCATTGACAAGCGGCGGTGTTTGCTTGTAGATGGAAGCACATTGTCCGTCATAGTTCGTGTCGTTGTTATACGAATCGAGAATTTGGACTTCGTAGGGGCCGAAAAAGACTCCGCTATTGCCTCGTCCTTGTCCTCGTCCTCTGACTTCGGCGGGCGTGGCGAATTCGATGTGCAGTTGCACGCTGCCGAATCGGCGGTTGGTGGTAATGTCTCCATCTCCGGGAACGAGATGGAGTTCGCTGTCAACGATGGACCATTCTTTGTTCCATTCGGCCATATTGGTTCCGTCGAAGAGGATGATGGCATCGGATGGCGGATCGCTGGGTTTGGCACCGGGTGTTACAATCGGCGGTTTTTCCCAGGGAATGCCGCTGCGCCAATCTTGAGCGGAAACAACTGCGGCAGTCAAAATGAGGCCGGACAAGACCAACGAAAGGATTTTTGTGGACATGATTTGCTTTTTCTGGTGAAGAAATAGAGGACCATTGCACTGGCATTGTAGCAAATGCGGGCAAAACTGCAACACGCGATACCCCGTTTGGACGACTGCAAGTTTTGCAATAGGCAGGTCGCCGACCTTTGTCTATACATCTAGAAAACTAAAACCTTTTATGCTAAAATGGCCATCGTATCCAATCCTACACGGAGGCATTACGATGAAACGACGCGATTTTCTCAGTCTGGCAACGATGACGGCTGGTGCGGCCACTCTGACACCCTTGGCCGGAGCAACACAATCTGAAACAACACCGATGCCGGATGCTGTCGAACCGGTTTGGCATCCCCTGACAAAAGATATCAAAACAACTCTAATCGGCTTCGGGACCGGTATGCGAGGTTGGCAACGGCGGTCCGACCTCGTCCGTGCTGGCTATCCAAAAGCCATCGAATTGCTGCGTTATGCCTACGATATGGGAATTAGGCATTTCGACCTTGCCGACTTATACGGGACGCACGATGTCGTTGCGGAAGCACTCAAAGATAAGCCTCGCGATAGTTATATTCTCGTTTCCAAGGTTTGGCTTCACGGCGATGGTATTCCCGAAAGGGAACGCTTGCTGCCCGAGGAAACCGTCAGACGCTTCCTGCGGGAATGCAGAACGGAATACATCGACATCGTGCAGATACATTGCATGCTGAACGACCGTTGGGTTCAGGAATACGAAACGGGTATGGAAAGTTTGGCAAAACTGAAAAAGGAGGGCTTGATTCGGGCGCATGGAATCAGTTCACATTCCAATGCGGCAACGGAATTGGCAGCCGAAACGGACTGGTGTGATGTCGTACATGTCCGCATAAACAGCGAAGGAATGGCGATGGATGGCCGACAAAATGATCCCAGAACGGTGGAAGAAGCGGTTCGGGCCACTAAGAAAGCCTACGAAGCGGGCAAGGGAATCATTGCAATGAAAGTGCTCGGCGAAGAAAGAATGGCACATGATCCTGATATGCGAAAAAGGTCGACCAAGTTCGTGATGGACCTCAACAATGTGCATTCGATGATTGTCGGATTTACGGAAAAAGAGCATATTTCGGAGTTTGTCGCGAACGTTGCCGCGATAAAGCCCTCGGCATTGGGAATGCTTAGATCGTTACGGGACAGGCATTTTTCCAGTCCGTAATCGCTTCCGTCATTCCGGTGTGTGCCGGAATGACAGTTTTTTGTCCATAACAAAAACGGACACGTTCTAGAATGCAGTCGAGCAGAGTCCGCAATGCAAAAAAGGAAACAATCATGAGTCAAGAAAATGCTTCCCGTCCCGAAGGTACTCCGCGAAAACATATTCATGCACAGTGGGTTAGTTTGGGATGTGTCTTGGTAACATTCGTTCTCGTCGTTGCGATGTTTTTTCGAGGATTAGGCCCTCTGAACACGGAAAATCTTGAAGGCACCGTCGTTATTTTGGACGAAAATGGAGAGGCAATTCCCTATAGGGATACCATTTTTACATTCTATTCTCATTACGCTCCCAGTTTTTTTCGATCCGACGCAGGACGCAAACGGAATCTTTACATTGACGAACAAGGATTCGGCAAAGAGGTTCCCATCAAGATACCAAAATCTGCCGCTACGCTGTTTTTCCACACTCGAAACGGAAAATATGCCGCCGTTGTTGATGTTGGCCCGAATGACTCGGCAACCGGACTTGTTGTTGAACTGCGCCCCAGGTTTTCCGCAACGGGACGCCTGGTGGATCACACTGGCATCCCTCTTGCCAATTATGAGTTCAGTTTGGATTTAAGGCGAATCCATGATTTTGGTTCCCAGGCCCCTTTTGGTCCGAAATACGCCGTGGTCGAAACGTTTGAATCCGAGTATTGCGAAACCGATTCCGAGGGTTTGTTCACGGCTAGTCGTTTGATTCCCGGTGTGGAGTACCACCTTAACATCCATTTGCCAAAGTCCGCTTATGGTGCAGCGTCATTGAAAATGCCGATTTTGCAACCGGAACACTACCGGGAGCCGTATTCCTTGGGAGATGTGTCCGTGCGGCGTTGAATCCAAGATACAAAATCGCCCAGGGCAACTCGCTCTAATAAACTCCCCCACCGGCTCCTTGCATTCACGTTATCGCATTCCCGTTATCGGCCTTCCAAGAGTCGCTTTTTCCGCGATCCCATCTTGTTCTTGACGACAGGTTTTTTCCCCGGCAACACGGTCGCCTTGCCGCCAGCGGCTTCGATTTTCTTTTGGGCTTCCGCCGAAAACGCATGTGCGGACACGTCAAGTGATTTCTTCAATTCGCCGTTGCTGAGCACTTTAATTTTGTCGAATCCCTTTTTGACAAGACCTTTGGCTTTCAAGGTTTCGGGCGTAATTTTGTCGCCTTTGTCAAAACACCTTTCGAGGTCAAATAAATTGACCGCAACGACAACGTCCGCAAAGGTTTTGTTGTTAAACCCCCGTTTCGGAACCCTTCGGACCAACGGCATCTGGCCGCCCTCGAAGACCGGATTCATCGACGAACCCGATCGGGAACCGAATCCTTTGTGTCCCCGCTGAGAGGTTTTCCCGCGGCCGGAACCCGTCCCTCGCCCAACCCGTCGGGGCTTTCTTGCTGCTTTAACTTGTTCGTTTACGTCGTGTATGTTCATGTGAGTGAAACCCCTCTTAATCGTTCTACTTCGTCTTGCGTTTTGAGGCTCGTCAAAGCCTCAATGGTTGCTTTCACGACGTTGGTCGAGTTTGCAGTACCATAACTTTTGGTCAAAATATCTTTAATGCCGCATGCTTCGCACACGGCCCTCACGGCGGCACCGGCAATCACGCCGGTTCCGGGGCTTGCCGGCACCAAAATAACCTTTGCGGCACCGAATCGTCCCTTCACTTCGTGGGGGATGGTCGTACCGCTCATTTGGACAGTCTGGAGTTTTTGCGTCCCGTCTTTAACGGCTTTATCTACAGAGGGCGGGACTTCGTTTGCTTTGCCGTATCCCCAACCGACTCGGCCGTTTCCGTCGCCGACGACGACCATCGCAGCGAAACTGAAGCGTCGTCCGCCTTTCACGACGGCAGCGCACCGCTTGATTTTAACGACTTTATCGACTAATCCGCCTTGAGTAGAATCTTCGTTTGCCATATTTTCACTTCCAGTACCTGCTCGGCAGCATTTTCGCAGATTCTAGCATAAAGTTGCGTTTACTCAAGGGGTATATTCTCTGCCCAGGGCAACTGCAAGTTTCACATCAGGAAAGGTAGGCAGCCGACCGCCGGGCGGGTGCGTCGGCGTAGCCGACTGGGAGGCCGGAAAACGGCAACAAGCATATACGCCACAATATGCGGGGTACCGCAGTTGCCGCCCGGCGGTCGGCAACCTACCTAATTTGAAACTTGTAGTTGGCCTGATTCCCTGACGCGTCGAGCGTATCTTTTTTCCCGTCTTTGGTACAATGGATTCGTATGAAAAATCCTATGCCATTCGATTATACTGCAGCGATTGCGGCAGTGTGCGGCGATATTTGCTTCCGCGTGCCGGAATTGCGGCATATCGACATGGGCAGGGTCGCCGTCGGGTTTTCGCAAACGAAAAACAGCGAGCCCTACGGCGTATTCGCGTCGGCCACGCCGCTCCGATTTGAAAACGGCGATTCCACTTACCAAAGCCGGGGCCGTATTTGGACGGTGCAGAAACATTTTCGGCCAGACGGAATCGAATATCTTTACATATTGTACTTTTATGTGCCGAGATTTATCGAGTTGCCGTTATCGCAAAAACTCGATACGATTGTCCATGAACTCTACCACATCAGTCCGCTTTTTAACGGCGATCTTCGCCGATTTGGAGGTCGCCGGTTTGCTCACGGCTCCAAAAAACAGTACAACCAAACGGTAAACCGCCTGGTACAGCATTGGCTCAAGCAAGAGCCGCCAGCAGGTCTTTGGGAGTTTCTGTGCTACAATTACGAAGGCCTCGTCGAAAAATACGGGAAGCCCAGCGGGATGCGGATTCCCGCTCCGAAAATTATTCCCGTACGGAATTGACAAAAAACCGCCCGAAGCCGTTCGGTGAAAAAAATGTCTCTCCACATTCTTTTCCCGTGATCCGTTTACGATACACTTGCATTCCTCATCCGGGTGACAAACCGGGGGGCAAAACGGACACGCCGAACTTAACTTCAGGCGGCTCTATCAAAATGTTCCTTTGCTTAATTCACCTTGTTATTCAACAAACTTTCCAACAAATCGCCGAACTGCGGCATGTCGCCCTCAATGTACGAAATCCATTTTTTGGGATGCCAAATTTCAATGCAAAAACTCGCTCCGATGAGCATCACTTCCTGTTTGGGCTCGACGGCGAGGAAATCCCTAAAACCTTCGGGCAGCAAAAATCTCGCTTTATCGGCCAGTTGAATATGCCGATGCCGGGTTGAAAGCAATCGTCCGAATCGCTGAATATCGGGCATATTTTGGCCGAGATAACCGGCATTGAGGCGTTGCAGCACCATTTCGACTCGGGTATCGTGGTGCTGTTTCCAGGTGGTTTCGTCCCAAAGCGACAGATGTCCTGGATTTTCTTTGACGATGACGCATTTTCCTGCTTCGGGCTTGAAAACGTCTTTGAACTCATCGGGCAGACTGAGTCTGTACCGATCGTCGAGCGTTCGGCTGAATTCTCCCGTAATGAGTTTTTTCGTTTCCACCATAGGGAGCATTATACCATGAAATGGGCAAGATTCCCACTAGGGGGAGAAAAAAAACATTGTCAGGGCAAGATTGGGCAAGATTTGTTTAAAACATCAAAAATCGCCGCAAATTGCCGCGAACGCTTCACAGTTCCTCGGCGGCGGAGTTGTCATATCGAACTCATTGTTCCATATACTCGCAACAATCCGCCGCGCTTCGTCCAAAGCCGTATGCAACATCACGCCATCCCAATTCGCCAACGCACTGCCCGTCTTCGTAACGTCCGAGGGCAAAACGATATATCCCAACCGAAAGCCCCGACGCAAATCGCCTGCATATTCCCTATGCTGCCCCAAAAGATGGTAGTACAACGGCAACTGAAAATCGACCCAATCATTTCCCTTGATGTGCTGCCGCGGATCCAGGATCTTGCCCGTTTTGTAATCCCAAACAATCAACTCGCCCGTTTTTTTGTGGCGATCAATCCGATCTATCCGGCCACGCAACCGCATGGCATCGTCCTTGACGTCCAGCGAGAATCGTTCCCCCTCAAACTGCAATTCCGTTGCCAAAATTTCATACTCCGCAGCCCAACTCGCCTGCCAATCCGCAAAAGCCTCCAAACGCTTAATCGCCCGCTCCGCCTGAATTGCAATCACCGGACGCGACGGCTCGCCATACCGCTGGCGAACCAATTCCCGAATTGCCCGGACCAGAAAATCCCGTATCTGACCCGCCGAAGTTGAGGTTTTGATTCCCCCCGTCTTGCCGAACAACTCCAACACGTCGTGTATCATCGACCCAAACGCTCCCGCCGGGAGTTCCGTATCGGCATCGTGCAGCGTGCGAAGTTTTGGTTTCACGCAGCATTCGAGATAAAAGCGGTAAGGACAGCGTTTGTACTTGGCAAAGTCCGTAACGCTCATTTCGCGAATCGCCCTGCCAGCATTTTTCGGGATCTGCGGCGGAGCGAAGACAACGGTCGACCTTGATTCGGCGGGAAATTGGATTTTAGGCAACACTTCTCGCCGTTCGGCAAAGAACCGTTTCACGCGTTTGGCAACGATTTCATCCTCGTCAGCGAAAAACAATCGGCTCGGCAACATCGGATCGCCCTCGACGCTGCGCCGGCTGCCGATGAGTTGGACGCGTTTGGGATCATCTTGCCGGGTTGCCAAAAGGCAAGACAACGCATACGCATCGCGGGCATATCGCCGGGAATTATCCTCGAGAGCCAAGTTGCGCCGCATCGTGTCGGGCAGAAACATATCCGACGATTGAAAGGCCGGAACGATGCCGTCGTTCATTCCGCTCACGATGATGATTTCCGCATCATCCATTGCGAGGTGGAGCCAACCGACAAGTTCGATCGCTTTCGGTTCGTGCGGTATTGGAATTGCCGTACTGCCGACTTGCGTCAAAACGAGACGGATAGTGTCGGCAAGCGATAAATCCGGCAGCAATTTCGCCGGGATTTCTTCAATCTGCGACAGGGCTTCAAGGATTTTTTGATAGGCATCGTCTTTGTTTTGCTCCGAAATGATTTTATCCAAAATTACCGCAAGGTCTTGCGTGTCGAGCAACTCGCAAAACGGGGTGTTTTCGACCTGCCAATCGACCGGCAAACGGTCCGTGTGATAGCGGTCAAGTTCCGATATTAAAGTTGATGTTTCAACGTCAGGATGCCGAACCAGCGTTGCATAATGAGCGAATGACGGCGTTTCGATATAGGCCAAGAGCGTTTCCAAAAACCGATAGACGGAAGTCTGCCGAATGGACTTGCCGGCAACGAGCCGCGTTTTGACGTCGGCTTGTTCAAGTTGTCTTTCGATGAAGGGAATCACCTGCTTGTCAGGCACGCCGATGATGATTTCCGGCGGAGCGTATTTTCCTTGCAGGCGGGTCAAGCACCGCAAAACTTGTTCGGCCTGTTCGTTTGCGGATTCGACGATATGGATTTGCTCGTCGCTGATTTCGATGCGGACATCTTGCCAAACATGCGGGATGAGGCAGCCGAAATCGTCGAATCGGTTTGCCCAACTTTCGGGAGCAAACACGAGCGGTGTGATAATATCTTGAAAATGCCGAAGCATCTCTTTTTGGGCTAAATTCATATCGGCAACGCCGACGAGCAGGATTTCCGTGCCTGCATTTTGGAATTGTGCATGTTTTATTTCGAATTCTTCGGGATGTTCGAGTGCGAATAATCTTGCGGATTGGGCATCCCAAATTCCGAGGGAGTCGAGAGTTGCGTGATATTTTTCTTGGAGTTTGGCGAGGGCGTGCCAGCGGTTGGATTCGGATTCGATGTTGAGTTTTCGGCAAAGTTCAGCAACGTGGATGAAGTCGAGGGTATCGGCGGCGAGTTCGCGGTGGAGTTTTGCGAACATTCGCCCGAGTGCGGCTCGGGCTTCGAGATCATCTTGTCGGGGCGGAGAGGGAATGAGGCGGTACAGCAGGTCGGGATTATCGCTGTCGAGCCGGTCGATGGCGGCGAGCCAGGCGAAACATTGGGTCAGATCATCGGCGAGGGGTTTTTTGAGTTCGTATAATCTTTCCGGCAGGGCGCCGATGGTCAGAAATTCGGGCGGATACCAGGCGGGATCGAGTGTTTCGGCTTTTTCCGCAAGGATTTCTTCGAGTCGGCTGATTGCTTGTTGTTCTTGCAAAACGAGTATCATGTTTTGCAGATTGAGTTGTCCTTTTTGGTGGTAGCGTTTAATCAGATAGTTTGCCGTCAGGTGCAAAAGGGGCTGATCGTTACCGAGAAATGTGCGTTGCATGAAGAAACAATTTAGTGCCGTACTGTTTTCGCTATGGTACTGTACGCGGCGGGAAAAGTCCAGGACTCCAGGGGCCCGGATCTATTTTTCATAAAACACAATACCTTGTTTTTCGATACAATCTTCAAGTTTTGGATGAGCAATGTCCGCCCGTATGATAACGTCAACGTCGAAGGGCAACGACGATTCCGCAAATTCGCTACGGAGGCGAGCCACATCGGAAAGGTCAAGATTTTGCCCTTCCAGTGCCAAGTCAATATCCGATGCTCTTCCGAATGTTCCCGTCGCACGCGAGCCGAACAAAACCGCCCGGTCAATCCGGGTTGCCTTTGCCAGAATTTCTCGAATGATCTTGCGGTATTGCGGCGTTAATCCATCATTCATTCTGTTTCTGCTCTACTTTGAAGGGAGACAACGCATTTACGCAACATGGGCATAAATTCATTTTTAATCCAAGTTTCGGCTTGCTTTGCCGTTGATTCGTTGTAAATATGGGAGAGCACATTGCGGCTTTCCAAGGCATTGAACCAACGTTCGACATCGTCAATCAATGACATTTCAAACGCCTTTCTGATTGTTTCCCGCGGACTGTTCAGTTCGTACCCTTCGGAGGTCAACAAGTCTTTCAGCGTTTTCCAGGACAATTCAAACGTGAATCCGTATGTTTGCACCAGTCCAGCAAGTTCCAAATCGCTGTATTCGTCCTGTGCACAAGCCTTCTCCAGTTGGGCAAAGACTTTTTGCAGGTTTTCGAATCGTAATTTCCAGCGAATGTTAGACATAACTCGTTAGGGAAACGGTATCACGACGGCGTTCTCCGGCCGTTGATTGTATCCGAACAAGTCTATTGCAGATAGTACCGAGTGCTTCCGCAATCTCACGGTTGCGGTTTTGGCGGGTATAATGATCACCATGAAACCCAAGAAACTCCGTGTCGATTTTCGCAAGAACCGCACCCAGCGGACCCGCGTCGGCGATTGGACACGGAAATTTGAAGAACACGGCTTCACCGAAGAGTCCGAAATCGCCTCCGAACGCATCGGCGGAAAAAGCGAACTTTCCCGAAAAAGAACCGTTATCGGAGAACTCGCCGACGATGCACAACGAAAAGGAGGCGATTTCGCCGTTCTGCCCGAGGTCAATACCGAAAAACTCCTCGCCGGACGTGTTCTCCGCGTTCACGGGGCAAGCAGCGTCGTTCAAACTCAAGACGGTCGGCTTTTCCATTGCGTAACCCGCCGTATCCTGAAAACGCTTTCGACCGACCAACGTCAGCCCGTCGTCGCCGGCGATTATGTGATGATTCGGCCCGCCGGGAACGGTTTCGCCCCGCAGGGCGAGACGGCTCACAATACCCCCTGCGACGCAATGATCGAACGCGTCGAACCGCGGAAAACGACCATCGCCCGAACGAGCAAACAACGCAAACACGTCATCGTTGCCAATGCCGATCAGGTTCTGATTATTGCCAGTGCGGCAGAGCCGACTTTGAAACCGAACTTGATCGACCGAATGATTCTCACGGCGGAGCAATCCGGGATCAGGCCGATCGTTTGCATCAACAAAATTGACCTTGTCGAGCCCGCCGCACTGCAACCGCTCGTCGGCGTCTATGCTCAGATGGGATACCAGGTGCTTTTATTAAGCGTTGAAACCGGCTACGGTTTGGAACACCTTCGGCGATTGCTTTCGGACAGGTCGAGCGTTGTTTCCGGCCAGAGCGGAGTGGGCAAGTCGTCGCTGCTCAATGCGGTTGATCCGCAACTTCAACTTCGCGTTGCGGAAGTTGGGAATGCTCAAAAGGGCAGGCATACGACGACGACGGCGGAGTTGATTCAACTTTCGTTTGGCGGATATGTCGTTGACACGCCGGGTTTGCGTCAATTTATGCTTTGGGACATCATCCCTGAAGAGGTTTTTGGCCTATTTCGGGATTTACGGCCTTATGAAAACTTGTGTTATTTTCCTGATTGCACGCATTCGCACGAGGAGGATTGTGCGGTGAAAATCGCGGTCGGCGAAGGCCGGCTGGACTTGCGCCGCTATGAGAGTTATCTAGGGATTCGCTTCGGACAGTAGGACGGTTGCGTTTCCCTCTATCCACCTACCGCCGTGCCGTCTCCGCCGGAAGCAATATCTCCATTCCAGGCGTCAGCGACCGTATGTCCTGCAACCGATCCGCATTCAACGCATAGATTTCCCGCCAACGACTCGAGTCCCGTAACTTGTCCGTCGCCAATCGAAATATCGTGTCGCCCTCCTGCACTACATATCGCACCGAGGCCTGCTGCGTGTTCATCTGCCGAATCTGACGCTGCGCAACCTCCCCGTACTGCTCCCGCAAATACTCCGCCGGAGGAACCTCTATCGAAACACCCTCCGCCGGACGCCAGCCAATACCCTGACGCTGATTGTGTGCCGCCAATGCGGTATACAACAAACTCGTTCCATAAAACCGATCGCTGATCGTCATATAGGTATCGCCCTGCTGAATAACATAATGCTGCGTCTGATCTGGCGATCGCGATATTTCCGCATCAATCTGACTCTGGAACGTTACGCTCCTTTCAATGGCCTCCGCACTGGCCAACTGGTTGGACGCTTCATTCCGGTACGCTGGCCTCGGGTCCGCAAAAACCGGCGGCGGAACCCTGCCCGAATCCGAAAGAATCCCCGCAATATCCGCCGCATCAGACATCGCGACGCTCGTCGGCATCAACCCGTTAAATTCCTGCATCGCATCGTTGAGCAGTTGGCCAACCTCATTCGTCGGCGACGCATTGCTCAAAGTCGCATTGCTTGCGGAAAGATTTCGCGGTTCAAATCGTAATGCCGGTTCAGCCGTTGCCGGTGCCGCTGTCAGAGCAGTCGGCGCAGCCCCCTCAAACCGCAGGTTTGCCGCAGCCGACTCGCTCTCATCTCGCAACTCGCGAATCTGTTCCCAAAGTTGCCAATCCATCGGCTGACTACCGGCGGGTAATATCCGCGGTGTCGATTCGGCAACGGCAAGCGGCACGGCCGCAACGACGGGCGTTTCCGGCTGCGGCACATCTTGGGGAATCAACGGTGCAGTTTCGTTGGGGTGAATCATAATCGGGATTGGAGAAAACTCGGCGGTCAAAAAATCAGCCGAGCCGGAGTCGTTGGATTGCGGGATTGTCGGTGCGAAGCCTAAATCTAACGATTGCGGCCCCGTTTGCGAAAATTGCGGTGCTGGCTCTGCAATCTGCGGTTCTGTGGGTGTTGCGTGCTGCAATTCCAATGCGGCCAAGGCCGTTGCCGCGGACGCATCGGTCGGAATAGCCGGGGCGAATTCGTTCGGATACACCGGATGAACCGGAACGGCTTCCGCAAGGACAGGCGGGGGCGGCGGCGGGACTTCCTCGATCAAGCCCGACGCCGGAATCATTGGGACAATTTCCCGAACATTTTCGACAATCGGAATCGTCGGCTGGACGGCCGTCGGCTGAATCGTCTGGATGACCGGCGGAGTTGGACTCACAGCGAAATCCGACGCAATCGGAGCACTGGGCAGAGCGTGAACCAATTCCGGTGTTGCCATTGCGGTCAGCGGCTGTAATTGCGGCCCGGCAATGTCAGGCATCGGCGATTCCACTGGAGCGAGCGGCTGCAAGGCGGCGAGACTCGCGAGCAAATTCGCTGGCGGTTCGGACGGTGCCGGCATTTCTCCTAAAAATTCGGGAATCGGACTCGCCGCCAAAGAGCCGGGAAGCGGACTCTCCACCAAAGAGCCTGGGACGGAGTGCAGCGCAGTCCCCGGATTACCCGCAAACGCATCGTTGTCCGGTGCCTGCACCGCAAGCGGCACCATTTCCGGCTCTTTGTGCGAACGCTCTTCCGCAAAACCGAACGAGTTGAGCAGTTCCGAAGCATCGGGAACGGGACTTGCCGCCAAAGAGTCGGGAACGGGACTCGTCGCTAAAGAGCCGGGGACGGAGTGCATCGCAGTCCCCGGATTACCCGCAAACGCATCGTTGTCCGGGGCCTGCACCGCAAACGGCTCCGTCCCGGGCTCTTTGTTAAAATCGGCGTGTTCCATCTCCGGCACTGCGTCAAAACCGGTGTCCGGCTCTTTGGAGGCGAGTTCCGTGCCCTGCGGTTGCTCCAACAGCGTATCCAGCATCGGCTTGAACGCAATGTATCCGCCTGCGAGAACCAATACCGATGCCGCCAACGCTGCCGTTTTGATGCCGACGCCCCACCATCGGGAAGGCGTGTGTTCGGATTCATCCTCGTCGTATTCGTCGGCGTCTGCGGCATCGTTCTCCACTGTTACGGCGGCTTTTGGTGTGTCGTCCGATTCGGTTGATTCCTCGGATTCCCAACGCAGTACGCAGTAAGACGGAATCTTGCACAAGGCATTCCAAGTGCATGCCGTTGCAGATTTGGACAAGGCGGTCGTTTTTTCGCAACATCCGTACAAGAAGGAACCGGCCTTATTGAGGTACGATACTTTTTCGCAGTCGTCGTCTTCATCTTCGTCAACGACATCTTGTTCGGCATCTTTCACGACAATCGGCGGCAAAAACGGTGCCAGCTCGTTCGGGGCATCGCTGTCCGATTCGGCTTGGCGGACTTCCGCAAAGTAAGGCTTCTGGGCTGGTCGATTGAAATGGTTGCGTTTTGACATGGTTGGGCTGTTGGCTGTAGGCGAAAGGCGGTAGACTTGGAAAATAGAACACTATGCTCTAAATCTATAGCCTGTATCCTCCTCGTAATTTCGCACTGCGTGCTCTGGGATTGCGGGCAATCTCATCATCCGAGGCGGTAATCGGTTTAGGGGTCAGTATTTTCCAATATCGGAGGTCCCGAAAGGCGGTTTTGACAATCCGGTCTTCCAGCGAATGAAACGAAATGACGGCTGCAATGCCGCCCGGCTTCAAGCGTTCCGGCAACATCTCCAATACGCTCTGCAAGGCTCCGAGTTCGTCGTTGACCGCTATGCGAAGGGCTTGAAAAGTTCGCGTTGCGGGATCAATCGGATTTTTTCGGCTTTTGGGAACGCATTGCCGAACGATTTCGGCAAGTTCGTGGGCGGTTTGAATCGGCAATTCTTTTCGGCGTCGTTCGACGATTTTTTGGGCAATTTTTCGGCTGTGCCGTTCTTCGCCGAATCGGTAAATGATGTCGGCAATTTGGCTTTCGGGCAGGGTTTCCAGGAGTTCTTTGGCGGACAAACCTTCGGACGTATCAAAACGCATATCGAGTTCGCCTTTGGAGTCGAAACTGAAACCTCGCTTTTCGTCGGCCAGTTGATCGCTTGACAGGCCGAGATCGAGGAGTAAGCCGTCGACTTTTTCGATTTGCAGCATATCGAGTGCTTCGGCAAAAAACCGATAATCGGCGTGAACAAAACGAATCGGGAACGATGTTTCATCGAACACCGAGCGGAGTCGTTTTTCGGTTCGGTTTAGAGCCTCGAGGTCTCGGTCAAAGGCGATCACATTTGCATCGCATTTGCAAATTGTTTCGGTATGTCCTCCATTTCCGAGAGTACCGTCGATGTAAACCTTATTTTTCATAGGGTTTAGCAGCGAGAGCACTTCTTGGATCATGACGGAAACGTGTACCGATTCAATCATGCAACAGTTCCTTCGTAAAAGTTCGTCGGGGGATGGTACTGAATTTTCCCGAAAAGATAAAGAGCGGTTTGCGGATAACCGTTAGAGCGTATTAAAAATTGCTCTGGACAAAAAAGCCGTCCTTCCGGCGTAAACCGGACGGACGAAAGGAATTCCTGGCCAATTTTGGGATACGCCTCGCCTTTGGACCCGGCGTAACCGCTATATTTTATCTAAATGAAGAATCGGCGAATTTCTGTCAAGCCGACAAGCACCACCATCCGATAATTGCGGTAGGAATGTTTATAGGCTCGCAAGGAAAACGAGCATATTTAGAGAGGATGGAACGCATGACTCGCAACGGATTGCTCACTCTGGTTGCCGTTTTGATGGCTCTTGCGCTCGTTGTTTGCCCAATTAGCGACTCTGCACCCTATAAGATGAATAGCGTACAGGCGCAAGAACCGCCGGAGCCTCCAGACCCGGAAGATCCAGACCCGGAAGATCCAGACCCGGAAGATCCGTGGATTGATCCGGGCGAACCGCTTCCGCCGCCGGAGCCAGTGCCGCCGAGAATGAACCTTACCTATTTTGACAGGTCTGGCCCGATTGCCACGGATATTATCCTCGGCACGACCGCGACCATCAGCGTAGGCAACGATGGCGTTACGCGAATCATCGGCCCGCAGGGAATACCGGCAACCGCGATCAATCAGCCGACGAGTGATCAAATCGGAACCGTTTTTGAGAACCGAGGCGGCCCTTCGTTTATCAATGCCGCAGGTGTCGGAGCCGTGATTAGCGTCGCTTCCGGCGAACCCGCCATTATGAACGGTATCAACACGTACACGACGGAACCGGTGCAACGTATCTATATGTTGCGAGTCGAAATGATAGGCAATCAAGAACGTATCACCATCGGATTCCGTTACGACTTCGATCCGCCGAACGAATTTCGTTCGCTGAATGATCCCGCCCTGATCGCCCAATTAGAACTCGATCCGAGCATGAACGGTTGGGATGCGCTTCCCGGCGATTACCAAGAATTTGAATTATTTGACGACGGCAATATCATTCTGTTTCCCGACGGTCCTTATCAGACATACGCCGACCTTCCGCCGAACGTCCGAACCCTTTTGGGGCCCGGAATTTACCAACTCGGCGTCGTTTGGTTTGAATATGTCAACGTGCCGGACGGAGTCGTTTTGCCGCCGCTCAACGAACTTCCATTTCCCGATGATGAATTGCCCGAGTCGGAACTCATCACGGGAGAACATATTGGAGGAACGCTCTACATAAACCAGCGTCTTCCGAAGGGTTCGCACCAATTTGCGGGCGATGCTCGCACGCTTATTGCAAGCCAAGGCAACGCGATTGAAAATCACGGTACGCTCCACGTTTTCGATTCTCGAATTCAAGGCGGCACGGCAGGAATTTTGCATGTATTTGCCCGGGATCCCATTATTGAAGTCGTTGACGATGAACTGATTCTCACGGGTTACGGTTTTTCGGTACTTGCCGGTCTGCAACTTTACAATACGCAAATCGGCGAACCGGGAGGCGAAAACACGTTTATCTACATTGATCCGGTTACTGGAGAAATCATTACCATTAACCTCGGCGGCGGCGAAGGTATTGCCGTCTTTGGCGATAACGGTAAAGGGAAATATGAAATGGGAACGCCCGGCGCGCCGGAACAGGCACGGACGATCATCCATGCAGGCGATAAAATCTGGTCCGAGGGCGTCAATGGCCGAATCATTGCCGGTAATGATGTTATGATGCTGCGAAATCCCATCGGTGCCGTTATGGAACACCATCCCGGTACGGGAGCCGAAGCGCAGTATACCTACTACGGTATCAACGATATCAACGGCCCTACGGTTGGAATCCAAGCCCAAGTCCACGGGTACATGCCGGGCCGAATAGAGAACGTCTATCTCAATATGAGCCGTTATGTTACCAGTTGGCCTTCGACCTTCCAACATGACAGTGCTTATGGATATAATCAAATCCAACTGAACGATAATTCCTGGATTTTCGCGAATACCGGCATTTCGTTCGGCAATACCGGTGAGGGACAGCCTGGTTTTATGGATACGATCCGAATTAGCATCGACAAAACCAGCGGTATCTACGCTGGCGGTGGTTTAGGCGGATACATCATCGACAGCAGTGGCCTGATTTACGGCGGCAGTACCGGTATCACCGACCGTTATTCGCTCATTCAACTTTGGGCGATCGTGGGTGATGATGCGCATCCGGTCGACGGCGGAGTCGGATATAGCGGAAGTTTCCACGAAATCCAAGTCGAAGGAAAAGTGATCGCCGGCGCGCCAAACCGGGCTGGAATACAAATTTCCTTCTGGGATATTTCGGATATGACCGAAACGGATCGAAATCGGCTGCGTAATGTGTACTATGTCGATGCAAACGATCCCGATGCGGACCGCTGGGGCCGAGTGCATTTCTACGACCCAAGCAGAAGCGACAGTGAAAACCAAAGGATTGCAGGGAAATTTATCGCTTACAACACGCAGCCAAGCCGAGTGTTTTGGCTCCAAGTGAACGGCGGCGATCCCATTCCGCTTACGCAATACGACCATGCCACCAAGCGCTGGACGGTGCATCCTGACGCCCCGAGCGTCCGAATAACCGGCGGCCAATACGGTAGCAGCGACCCGTTGAGCTTCTTTTCGGCATTTGACCAAACGTCCGGTATCGGAATTGATATTGTCGGAACATCACTGGCATGGGAAGGAGTCATTTTGCCGCCAAACGTTGACCCGTGGTCGGTCTACTACGGGCCCACGGTCCGACAAATATCCGCACTGGGCGATGATGCGCTCATTACGGGCGGTACACTTTGGGGCGGCGGGGCCGCAATGTCCTTCGGAGCGCAGGCACACGTCGGCAAAGTTGCTATCGGCGATAATAATGATGTGAGTAACCTCTCCAAAGTGCTGTTTACTCCCGAAAATCCCGTCCGGTCAGCAAAGAATTTCCAGGCATTCGACGCGATGACGATTGCCAATCGTGCGAAATTTCTGTACGATCCAACCCTGCTCTATGACGACAATGGAGACAACTTCCATTTCGATAATGCGGGTGTCCACGGCGATATTGTTACACTCTACAACCCAGTCGCGTACATTTTTGGCGGCTCGGGAACGATAGGTGCGGCTGAATGGGAAAGCACCATGAACGGTCATCTTTCGGCGTTTTGGCATCACGGACACCCCGGCGATTCGCCCTACAACGACGAAATCCTTGGAATCGGCTGGCTATCTGGAGATGGCCCCAGTTATTTGATGGGACACCGCGATGGGTATCTCGCCGATAATATGCAACCGTCCTGGACGGCGGATAACATTCCGGGACGCTCCATCGTGCTGGACGAAGTGCTCCTGTGGTATCTCGCAGGACGACAAAACGCCAACTCGGGGAACTATGAATCGATGGTGCTCCCAAGTTTTGCAAACTCCTACGGTTACGCCGCTGGCCCCAACGGTTATCGGCATTTCCGAGAAGCATTGGCCAGATTCCTGCATTACGGAGCGGCGGATTTCTATTCCGGCCTTTCGGTGCCAGAATTGCTGGCAGGATACACGCAGGATGGAACGCTCGTCGTGTTTAGCGATGGCGATATTTTCAGCGGAAATATCTACGGCGGCGGCGTTTTAGATCCCTTTTACACTTTAAGCGGAAGCGTCGACCTGAGATTTACCGACGGAACCACGATTTTTAACCGCAACGTGCTGGAACGAGTGATCGGAAGCGATATTTACCAGGATCCAGGCATCCGCGTACGAGATGTATACGTCGAAAAGACGGGACACCTTATGCTCAATGATTCTTGGTTCGCGGTCGATCCGACGACGCCGTACACCGCCAGTCCAGACTATGCCGAACGCTTGATCATTCACGATGTCCTCAACGAAGGTATTGTGTCCGGTAATGGTATGTTCCAAATTGCCCAACGCTGGGATTACAATTTCGGCGTCGACTATTTCGAGGGACATTTCATTAACCGCGGTATCCTCGCTCCCGGTTTGCCCGGATACGTCGGCGAAAATGAATGGCAAGCACTCGAACTGGAAAAAACAGGTTATCGAAGCATGCTCAATACCGTTTCGCAGTCGCCGAACAATGTTATGGTCGAGCAAGCGATGCGGGGCGTGCCGGGCGGACAGTTCGGGACAATCACGATTTTCGGTCATCTGTATTTGATGGATGAGACGACGCGGCCGGTCTACGACCCGTTGAATCCCGTCTACAATGCCGAAGAAAAACTTGCTCACGGGCAATACCATGTTACCATCGGCAACGATAGAATCGGCGATGTGTTTGGCAAATACGCCTCCAACATTGCGGGAGCAACGGCAACGTTCAATTCCGCAACGAATACTTACGACACTTCGCTGCTGCAGGAAGGGGAAATTTCCCGCGAAGATTGGCAAACGATTGCCGTCGAAAAGTTGGGAACGCATCTTTCGTGGTTCAGTCCTTCGGCATTCGTGCATACAACGACGGGCTTGCCCTTGTTGAGCCAGTACGAACAGTTCGAATACCTGACCGACGCAACGCGACGTGGCGAATTGCAGCGAAAACTGCTCGCACTGACATTAACCCCGCAGGAATTGCACAGTTACGACAACAATCCTGCGGAACGTGCCCGATTGAACCGAAAATTGTTTGAAGAAAACAATATCCGCTTTGAATTGACCGACTTGGATAAACTCCTTTGGCGGTACGGGTTCAGCGACGTCGTCAGCGTGCATGGAACGGTTCCGGCCTACTGGATTGATAGTGCGAATTGGACCAATGATGTCTACAGTTATGGAACTGTCCCGCCGGCCTACCTTAATGCTCCGGCAAACTACGGGATCACCCTGTTGGGAGAAACGCAACTCGGCGGTGTCGTCCAGGCAGACCGAATTTTCGACTTGGACGCCGATGCGGCCAGCAAGGAAAAACAGACTTCCTTCATCATCATTGCCAGCGAAGGATATACCGATGGAACGGTGAAAAGAATCACGAGTTCGACGACCGATTGGGTCTTTGCCAATGTCGATATACTGCCGATCCAGATGGCATCGGGACAATCGCCCGCGGTGTTAACCGTGATTGATGATCCCAACTACTATCGCAATCGGGTTCGCCGATTGGGTAACAATTACAACGTCCTGTCGGTTGCCCGTACGCTGGATAAAGCGATGCTGACGAATCCCGGCCTTGCGTTGTCGTTCCAATTCGGCTTGAACAGCCCTGATGTATTACGGGATGTATTCCGCCAGGTTGCTGCTCCGACGCGTGCGAACAGCGTGGTGATGAACTTAACTTCGCCGTCGGATCACCTATTCAATCGAATCGGTTACGGCGTCGGTGGTATGAGTACCGGTCGTCGCGGCGATGTCGTGTTCCGAAATGCACAAACGGGCCAGTTGCAACAGTATGGCCAACCAGGAACGCCGCATCCGGGACAACAGTTTGCGCCTCCGATGGCGGCTGGCCCCAGTGGACAGTTCCGAGGACAAAGTCCCTATCAACGAACGGGTTCGGTATGGGGTGCCTATACGCATTCAAATACATACAAGGATGGCGATCAAAACTCATTCAAATTCACATCATACCGCAACGGCGTGATGATCGGAAGCGAATGGAATCTGACGCCAAGTTCCGTAATTGGCGGTGTGGCAATGATCAATGATGCGACTTTGCAGTCGAGAAGCGATAAAGTACGCAGCAATGATTACGCATTTGGTATGTACTTAGTTGCTGCTCCGTATGAACAGTTTGAAATACGCTCCTTTATGGGCGGCGGGTATCAAACATACGATGGCGACCGATATATCCGCAACCGGGATGTATTTATCGCAACCAGTTCAAGCGGCTCGTCCTATAACTTGAATGACATATTCGGGATCAATGACCATTACGAATGGACAACGAAAGGAAGTTCGTTCAATTATGCACTCGAATTTGCGCGTCCGTTCACGGTCAGTCCGAATATGGTATTCCGGCCGGTATTGGGTTTTGAGTATCAAAACATCCGGCAAAAGGCTTACCGCGAACAGATTGCTTCCGGTTCCCGTGGCTCGTGGTCGAATAACGGGAGCAACATTGCTGAAAACCGGGAAGCACAGGGTGCAACGTCGGGAACATACGGAATGGACTACAGGGCGATGACTTTTGCGAGAACGCTTGGCCGATTTGGCTTCAACACGGAAAGTTATTTTGCTCGCGGCGGTATCCAAATGCGAAAGTATTATATGGTTAGGTTGACGGGGGATCGTTATCCGACATCATTGCAATCCTTTACGAGCGGAAGCGATGTGTTTAGTGTCCGCGGTGCGAATTTGGGGTATCATTACAGCCAGTTGGGTTTGGGTTCGCATCTTTGGTTGAATCAGGACCGAACGGCAACGTTGTTCCTTGATGGCGACTGGAATTTCTCCTGGTCGCAGGGTGCATACAGTGTGTTTAACTTGGGCATTGGAACGCAGTTCAGTTTCTAGTGCATACTCCGAATGGGGCTGGACGCCCCTTCGTCATCCCGGCGCAAGCCGGGAACCAGGGCGGGAACCAGAAAACGATATGCACGTCGCCCTTCTTTGATTCCGTTATCTCTTGACGGATTGCTTTCCAGCCGTGCCCGCCTCCGTTTACGGAACAAATAGGGTATAATGGGACCAGTAGATGATTCAACTCACCCCAGAACAAGGTTCAGGAATATCGAAAATCCCCGTCTGCTGGCTTCGTCGATCGTTATGCCCGAGCAAACTTGGGCTGCCCACGGGGGTATTGATTGCTTCGGTACTGTATAATCCTTGACCGGACGCAGTGGCTCGGCGAAATTTATTGCGAAGATTGAATATACAAACTTAAAAACTCACTATGACCCAACGCAAAATTATTATCATCGGAGCGGCAGGCCGCGATTTTCATAACTTCAATACCGTTTACCGAAACAATTCGGCCTACAAGGTCGTTGCTTTCACGGCAGCACAAATTCCCGACATCGCCGGACGAAAATATCCCCCTTCACTCGCCGGACATCTCTATCCCGATGGCATTCCAATCCATCCGCAAGATGACCTCGAACGCCTTATCAAAGAACTCGATGCCGATGAATGCGTCTTTTCCTACAGCGATATTTCATACAATACCGTGATGGGGATCGGAGCCAAAGTCAATGCCGCCGGAGCGGATTTTACGCTCCTTGGACATAAAAACACGATGCTCAAAAGCACCAAACCCGTCATCGCCGTCGGGGCCGCACGAACAGGCTGCGGAAAAAGCCAAACTTCCCGACGCATCGTGGAAATCCTTATGGCAAAAGGCCTTAAAGTCATTGCCGTCCGCCATCCGATGCCCTACGGCGACCTGGAAGCCCAAAAAGTCCAACGCTTTGCCAGTATCGACGACTTGACCAAACACCGCTGCACCATCGAAGAGATGGAAGAATACGAACCGCATATCGCCCGCGGCAATGTCATCTACGCCGGTGTGGATTATGAAGCAATCCTTCGGGCGGCGGAAAATGACCCCAGCGGATGCGACGTAATCCTTTGGGACGGCGGCAATAATGATTTTTCATTTTATCGGCCTGACTTGATGGTTACGGTCGTTGACCCGCATCGTCCGGGACATGAATTGTCCTATTATCCCGGCGAAATTACGTTGCGATTGGCGGATGTCGTCGTGATTAACAAGATTGACAGTGCGGATTACGACAATATCCTTGCGGTGCGTGAGAATATCGAACGGGTCAATCCCAGGGCCGTCGTGGTGGATGCGGCATCGACGATCAGTGTGGAAAATCCCGATGTTATTCGGGGCAAACGGGTATTGGTGATTGAAGATGGGCCGACGTTGACTCATGGCGATATGAAAATTGGAGCGGGCATTGTGGCGGCGAAGCGTTTTGGAGCGGCGGAAATTATTGATCCTCGGCCTTATGCGGTGGGCAAGTTGGCGGAGACGTTCCGTATTTATCCTAACGTTGGAAAGTTGCTTCCGGCAATGGGTTACGGCGAGGAGCAGATGCGGGATTTGACGGCAACGATTGAGCGAACGGATTGTGATTCGGTGATTATTGCAACGCCGATAGATTTGGGTCGTGTCATCAAGATAGCCAAGCCGACTACGCGGGTCGAGTACAGTTTGCAGGAAATCGGCCAACCAAGTATGGAAGATGTGCTGGCGAAGTTTGGCAAATAGATTTATTCGGCATCGGCATTCCGGTGTTAGCCGCATCGCACGCCACTCGGCTGGTTCCCCACTTACGCCGGAATAACGATTTTGAGGGAGGTAGGGCCGAACAAGTCGAACGCAACCGTTTTCCGATTCCACTCTTGACCCAGTTCCGCAATTTCTGCATACTCCGCCAATGAGATTCTCGCTGCGCACCCTTTTGGCCCTCGAAGACAACGTCTTCGATGTCGAACAGCATCAGCGGTTGGAACAACTGCTGGCACACGACACTCAAGCCGAAAATACCTTGCACCGAATACGATACGTCATGCGTAATCCAATGCTCGGCGTGCCCGGACTCATCGACCAACGAGAAGAACTTGACCCCAATTACGTTGCAGAATACCTCGATCATCAAATGTCCAAGGATGTCCAAGAGAACTTCGAGGCCTATTGCCTCTCGACCGATAAATATCTGGCCGAAATTGCTTCCATTCATCACGTCCTGACCAACGTGCTGGGCGAACCCGCTCAAACCAGCAGGGATTGCCGACTCAAATGCTATGAAGCCTGCAATGCGCCAAGACCGCTGAACCAGCCGCCGCAGCCGCTCCAACCGCAAACCCAGCACTTTCATCCGCAAGGCGTTCCACAGGAATCCGCACCGGCAAAGAACATGCCGTTTTGGCAACGCTGGTTTCCTCAAAGAACTGCCCCGCAAGTTACACACGAACCGAATGCGCCGGGCCGACAGGCTTCATCGCCGATTTGGACGTTTTTGATGATCGGTATGTGCATCTGCACGCTGCTCTTCGGTTGGCAACAAATTGAAAAAAAGGCGGCAGAAAACAAACGCCAAACGGCAGAAAGCCAAGAACGGGACAGCGAGGTGCTCTCCGAATATCCCCCGGTCCGAAGTGCCGAACGGCCTGTGAGTTCCAGCAATCCCTACCATCAAATTGTTCCGCAACCGGATGTGTTTTATCACGTTGCGGCAACTCCATTCGCCCAGTCCGGCCATTCTACACCGGCTTGGGAACAGCCCGACAGCCGTCCCGCCGAACCCATTCAGCAAACCGGCTACGCTATGCCGACAGCCCCAACGGAAAACGTTGCCGTATCGTTGCCGGATGACCCCTTTGCCGTTTCCGTCGGAACGGTGCCGCAAACCGTCTTGCCAGACCATAGCGATACAGATAATCCCTTCCAGCACACGGTAATCTCAGAAGTTGAGGTTCCCGAAGTTGCGGCGTCAATTCCTGCCGGTCGTCCCCACATCGACGAGCCGGCCACGGAGCCGTTGCCGACCGAACTTCCGCTGACCACCGCCGCTCGGTTGGAATCCCCATCCGACCGCGTGTTGCCGGAAATCATCCGAGGCGAATCAATCCGTTCAAATGATGCGATCATTGCGTTCCAGCCTATCCAGCCGGTATCGAGGTCGCCAATAGACTCGCCATCCGCAGTCCCGCCGGCGGCGTTGCCACCGCGTGCTCCGGTTTCCGATTCGTCAGTCCCCCAAGCCCGGCCGCCGTATGCGATTATGCAAACGTCTATGCAAGCATCCACGCAAATGCCGGATGAAGTGCCTGACGAAGCGGAATCGCCGGAATCCGTCGTACCGGCCGAAATTGTCGAGACAGAGGTCGCATTGCAAGAGCGTCCGATACTTGGCCGGACTATTTCAACGAACTATCCCAGCGTGATTTTCTCCGCCGACTCGGTCGGCGACGGTTGGCAACTGCCCGACCTGCCCTTTGATATTCATGCGGAACAATATCTTTTGACGTCCGATCCTTTTCGGGGAACGTTTGAACTTGCCGACAGTTTTCGCATCGAAATGATCGGCGATGCCAAACTTTGCATCTTGCCGCTTGACGAAAACGGTCTGCCGGGTATTTTCGTGGATTATGGCCGGATTATCATTCGTCCGCTGCGTCCGAATCAATCGCTTCGCATTGCAATGGAACGGGCACGCGGTACGGTAAGCGTGCAGGGAACGGAAAGCACATTGTTTATCGATTCATTTTCCGAAATCACAATCCCGGCTACGAACGCTCGTGCTTCAGAATCGCAAGGGCCGAAAACCAGCCCGATTTTGGGCTTTGTTCCTCGGCAAGGCGAGCAAATTGTTTGGCAGGCGGACAATCAGATTCAGCCTTTTCAGGTCACGTCGCAGGGCGGTATGATGTTGCAGTCGGAGCGGTATGAATTCGGGCAAGTCATCCTCGCAAATTGGCTTGGCACCATGTCTATTCAGCCGGAACATCGGATGCTGGCCGAATTATGCCGTCAATCATTTGCCGAGGCAGCAGGCGATGATGGCAGGGCTTTAGATCGGCTTATCCGGCATGAATTTCCATCTGTTCGCGTATTAGGATTGCGTCTTTGTGGCGATCTTGGCGATTTTACGGTGCCGCTTAAAGAAACGAAAAAACTCAGCAAGGAGGAAGAGCCTATCCGCAATGTGCTCAATCAATACTTTGAGGCGGTATTGCGTCGCGATGCGGAGACGCTTCAACGTTTAGCCGATGCGATTGAGAATGTCAGGCAGGTCGAACGGTAAGTGGTCCGTCCAAAAAAAATGCCGGAATAGAAAACTCGGTGTTTCCTATCCGGCATTCAAACTTTCACTTTGAATTGCCGCACCGCGACTATCGGACAGGCATCGGATAGGCCGGATAAGGCGTCGTGGGACGAATGATCGACAGGAAGTTAATCACCGGAGAACCCGCATTGTGCCGTTGGATCGAAGCATTCACTCGGCCCGACTGAATGGTCGTGCCCGGAACAAATCCTGTGGTCGAAGCAAAACCAACCGGTTCCACATCGCAGGGACCACCGCTGACCAACAACGGATCAACTCCTGGAGGAGGCAGGAACGGGAAACCCGGTGCAGGTGCCGGATTCAATTTGGCATCCAAACGCATGTGCCGTTGGGTTAGTCGGGCCTCCAGCCGCATCGCTCGCCGTACATCACGCGGGTTGATGCTCAAGCCCGGATGATTGTAGGGAAACGAAACCATCGGAACCGCAACCTCAACGCCGCAAGGGCATGGCACTGCATGATCGACACAGGGTGCTTCCTGGGCGATACTCACATTGTTTAACATGAGAACCACCGCAAAGCATGATACGAGAAACAAACTCTTTTTCATTGGAAAATCTCCTTTTTAATAGGGGGTGAAAAAAATGGGAACGGGCAAGACTGCTTTGCCGTCGTCGCAGAGAGTATGCTACAAAAAACGAAAAAGTCAAACTCTATCCGGCCATTTTTGTTCGGTACTACGATTTCGTATCGGCATTTTCCGTAAAACATGTATAATTGAACATCCATGTCCGGCCTATTGCATACAGTTGGAATAACCGGTTAACGTGGTGTCACCGAAAGACATCCCCTTTCCTTTTCGCTCCGCATGCGGTAGAATCGACAGCAAATTTTATAAACCAGCGATCCTGCGTGCAATGAGCGTTCCGCTAGAACCCAATAATGCCCCGTCCCTGCCCGAACAAGAACTCGAAATACTAAAATTCTGGCAAGAAAACAATATCTACGAAAAATCGCTCCAAGCACGAAAAGACTCGCCCCGATTCGTCTTCTACGAAGGCCCTCCCACCGCTAACGGCATCCCCCATCCCGGACACTGCCTCTCCAGAGCAATCAAAGACCTCTATCCCCGATACAAAACCATGCAGGGATTCAACTGCGTCCGAAAAGGCGGTTGGGATACTCACGGTCTGCCCGTCGAAGTCGAAGTCTGCAAAGAACTCGGCATTCATTCCAAAGAAGACATCGAAAATTTCGGCATCGAACCCTTTGTGCACCACTGCCAAGAAAGCGTTTTCCGGTATATGAAACAATGGGAAGAGTTGACCGAACGACTCGGGTTTTGGGTCAACCTCGATGAAGCCTACGTCACATACCACAAAAGTTATATCGAATCCGTTTGGTGGTCGCTTAAGTCGCTGTTCGACCGCGGACTGATTTACCAAGGCTACAAAATCGTTTGGTGGTGGGCGCAAGGCGGGACCGCCCTCTCCGCCGGCGAAGTCGGGCAAGGATACCGCCAAGTTGCCGACCCCAGCGTGTTCGTCCGTTTTCCGCTCGTCATGCCGCTGCCCGGCGGAGCCTGGTCGATGTTTAACGAAGACTCCGCAATCGCAATTTATAACAACGGTAATTTTATGGGCGTCGTCGATTTGCTGATTTGGACGACAACGCCCTGGACGCTGCCCAGCAATCAGTTCGCCGCCGTCCATCCCGACTTGGAATACGCCGTCGTCCGCTGGACGGACGAATCCGGCAAAACCGACGACCGGCTTTCCGTCCTGGCAAAAGACCTCGTCGAAACGATTGCCGCCAAAGTCAAAAAAACTGCCGAAATCCTCGAAACGCACGCCGGAAAAGATTTGGTCGGGCTCCGCTATCTTCCGCCGCTGACTTATTATCACGACCATATCGGCATGAATACCGGCAAACTCAACGACGGAACCCGCGAATATCGGGCTTGGCGTGTTGTCGCGGCCGATTTCGTAACGACCGATACCGGCACCGGAATCGTCCATCAAGCCCCCGCATTCGGCGAAGTGGATTTCGCGGTCCTGCAAGCCGAACAAGAACGATTCGCCGAAGGCGAAGGACCCGAATTGATATGCTGCGTCGCGCCCGATGGGACGTTTACCGAAGAAGCAGGCCCCTACGCGGGAGAATGGGTTAAGGATGTCGATAAGGAAATTATCAAAGACATCAAGTCGAAATTATTGCTCTTCCATCAGGAACAATACCTGCATGATTACCCTTTTTGTTGGCGGAGCGAGGATGATCCGCTCATCCAATATCCCCGAAAGAGTTGGTTCGTCAAAACAACGCAATTCAAGGATTCGATGCTCGAAAACAACCAGGGAATCACCTGGTATCCCGAACACATTAAGGACGGGCGTTTCGGCAATTTTTTGGAGTCCAACGTCGATTGGGCCTTATCCCGGGAACGGTATTGGGGGACTCCCTTGCCGATTTGGGTGTGCGAAGAAACCGGCCAGGCCGAAGCCGTCGGCTCTTATGCGGAACTCTTGGACAAGCCCGGCCTGCAAGGCACCGAAGTTTGGGAAGCCGCCAAAAAAGCCGCTGAAGACAAGGGAACGGAATTGCCCGAAGATATGATGGTCCATAAACCTTATATCGACGCAATCAATTACGATTCCCCCTTTGCGCCCGGCAAGCGAATGTACCGCGTGCCCGAAGTCATTGACTGTTGGTTTGACTCCGGCGCGATGCCCTTCGCCCAATGGGGTTTTCCCTACCTGCAAGGGAGCATTACGATGTTCCGCAAGCATTTTCCCGCCGAATTTATCAGCGAAGGACTCGATCAAACCCGGGGTTGGTTTTATAGCCTGCTGGCAATCAGCACGATGGTATTCGATGGTTCGACCGCTCCGTTCGGCGGAGTCGACGACGAGGGAGCAGGCCTGCCGATTGCATTTCCGCATCCGTTCAAAAATTGTATCGTTCTCGGCTTGATGCTCGGCGAAGACGGCCAAAAAATGTCCAAAAGCAAGCGAAACTATCGGGAACCGCAGGAAATTTTCGATAAATACGGGGCAGACGCCCTTCGCTGGTATTTTTATGCCAATCAGATGCCTTGGACGGCAATTCGGTATAACGAATCCTCGATTAAGGACAGTTTGCCGGAGTTCATTTTGCGGCTGCAAAACGTCGTTTCGTTTTACGAAGTGTATAGTAAAATTGACGGTTTCGAGCCGCTCAATTTGATGCAGGCGGATGCTTTTGCGGAAGACGGCGGCCAGATGAATCCGTGTTGTTTGGAATCGGCACGGGATTCGGACAAGCCTTATCGACCGGTCAATGTTCGTCCGCAGTTGGATGCTTGGATTCTCGGCGAACTGAACAAGACGGTGAAGACGGTTACGGAGGCGATGGATCGATACGATCATTTTTCGGCTTGCGGCGAGTTGAATGCGTTTGTTGATGCGTTGTCGAATTGGTATGTGCGTCGAAATCGGGATCGTTTTTGGAGTTCGGCAACCGAGGAGGATCCGAAAGTGTTGGCATCGAAGTATGATGCGTATTGGACGTTGTATGAGTGTTTGATAACGGTTACGAAGTTGATTGCACCTTTTACGCCGTTTTTGGCGGAGAGTTTTTGGCAGCGGTTGGTGTGTTCTCCGCACAATTCTGAATTTCCAGCATAGGGCACGAGCCGGGGGGCTCACGCCCCGCGGCTCTTGCATCATTCAATCCTTCCGATGCGTAATTCATGCAAAATCCGCGAAATGCGATTCTGCTGCCGAGCAAGTTCCTCGACAGCCCGTCGGAACGGACTTAAATCAATATCAGAATCCTCGATTGCCCGCTGAATCTCCAAATCATACCGAGCAGTACGCTCATTCACGCGACGCTGCATCGAACGAATCATCCGCAGTTCCGCAATGAGTTGAATCAACGGCTCCTCGCCCGATTGCCCCTGCGGATTGCCCTCATTATCTTGATTTTCCTGCCGCTCCCGCGATTCCGCTATCGCATTCTGAACCGCATCAAGCATTTCCTGCAACGATTCAATGACCGCATCGACAATATGCAACGTTACTGCATCAAGTTTGGTTTGCTCCAGTCGGCTCTTGACATCAAGCATATCGAATCGGGCCTGCAACAACGATTCGACCATCGCTTGGGCCGTGCCGTCTTCCCGCAAAATGAGCAAAGCCGATTCCGCGTCGTCGATGACCGACTGCTGCTCAATGGCCAAACGATCCGCTCGGATTTTCGCTTGCCGTTCGTCGGGGGCTTCGTCGATGAGTCGGTCGGTTTGAGCACGAATTGCCTGTTCCTGTTGGAGCATCCGTTTGAATCGGGCTTCCAATTTTTCGAGCGTTTGCATCAATTCCTCTTCGCGGAGTTGGCGGAGGATTTTTTCCAGTTCCTCTTTGACTCGTTGGAGCCGGGCGACGGCTTCTTCCTGGTCTTCGAGAGCCGCATCTCGCTGGGCCTGCTGGAGTTGTTGCTCCGCTTGCTGCATACGGTCGAGGGCTTGCTGCATCGCTTGTTGGGCAGACGAAGGTTCTTGGGTTCCTTCGTATTCGGCAATGCGTTCCTGGAGTGCTTGGGTTTCGATTCGGATGTCGCGTTGGATGTTTTCCAGACGGGGCAGATTTTGTTCGTCTTGCTGTCGCGTTTGGTGCATAAGACTGCGTTCGCCGTGCAAGATTTCTTCAAGGTCTTTGAGGAATTCTTGGACGGCTTCTTTTTCGCGTTCCCGGCTTTCATCGCGGTTAACATTTTCGAGCAAGCGGAGGAGCAGGAGCAGGTCTTGTTCGATTTCGGCTTGGCTGTTTAGGGCATCGCCTAACTGTCGGCGTTCCAGGGAGAGGACAAGGGTTTCAAAGCGATGGACGAGGAGTTTGTCTTTGCTTTCGGCGAGCACTTGGCGGAGCAGAGTGGCTTGTCGGGGATTGGAGTGAGTGGAAGTTTCGGCGAGTCGGAGGAGAATATGTTCGAGTTGTGCATATCGTCCGGCGAGGCTGCGTTGTTTGTCGGGCAGTTCCTGAGCGTGTGCAGTGGCGGCGAGGAACAGGCAGAGCAGGAAGAGACGGTACGGCATAGGGTACATTGTCCGGTATTGTCCGCCAAAAAACAATAGGCAAGCGTGCCTCACCGCCAATTCGTTGCCGATTGCTGCGGAGGAGTTGTTTTCAACGGCGAAGACAACGTCCCGTTACGAATCGCCGACTCGCTAAAACCAAGCCCCTCACGCGGCAACATAAAAGGAAATGCCGAATCTCCTCCAACTTATCTCCAAAAATCCAAAATTATGGGAGTTATTGCTTTGAGTCCGATATAACATTTTTTCCTCTGCTTGACAAAATTTTGTGGATCCCCTCATTTTGCCCTCTTGTTGTTTCACCGCCAATCGAGTACAATGGCGGACGTGCGATGGAATTTCCACGTCGCCTAGTTCCCCTCCATCATAGTAGAACCAAAAATGTCAAAGAACATCAAATGCCAAACTGAAATCGTTCAGAATCGTATTCGTCGCCTTTTTTGCCATTGCCGTATTTATTAGCGATGGTGCTACTTATAAGCAAAATCAGGCTCTGGGAAATGAGAGAATACTCGAATAAGGATAGGCAATCAGAACTTTCATTTTACTCGCTCTGCTAGTTACTCGTCTAATACCCCTAATCACACAACCAATAAGCATACAGTTAATAACCCACGATTCCTTTCCCACATTGTGCCTGGAAGTCTGACTTATCCGGCTTCAATTACATTTAACGGACGAACCTATAATAGTGTTGTTTGGTCAACGCATTTTGGAGTACGCAGGTTTATAGTGGGTATGACTTAATTGGCAACGCCACTCCATCACATAATTGTCACTGTTATTCGACCGGAAGAAAAATCTGGTTTAATAACTTTGTGACATTGATGAATGATGATTGGAAAGAGTATTTCACGTTTGCACAGTTGTTGAACGGAGGTGTTGCTTATGGTAATAATGGTCATTCCGTAAAAATTGATGGGATAACTAGAGAGTGGGTAAGTGACAATCGGTATAGAATTACGTTTACAACCAGCGAAAAATACAGAGACTCTGGCGTTTATAGCAGGTCTTTCACTAAAACGGTTACACCGGACGCTGAAGTCGAGTTTGATTTGTTTGGTGATCTTAATATGATATTGCATCCTAATAATTTGGCTGAATTTCATAGTATCGACGGAGAAACTGTTAATAAGTTTTACCGACCACAATAATTTGCACTCCTGTATTCACGGATTTACACTAATCTTTCACGCAACAAGCGACAGACGCAAACCTGTTGATACTGCCGCTCAGTTTACCTCATTCGCCCTATGAAACGCAAACATATTTTTATCCTTGTTACTATTATTGTCGTCAATATCATTGTATTTGTTGTTCTTACCAACTGGCGAGCACAGCAACAGGAACAAGCCAGAATAATGCTCCGTGATGCAACGCGGTACACAGGTGTAGAGGGACCGACTATCACAGCATTCGACGAACGTACCCAGCGATTTATTGCAGAATTGCGAGATGAATCGATAGAAGAAACATTGCGGAAATTGACTGGTGCTTCGGAATATGTGGCGGGATTCGCTTTGAGTTTGGTTAGTGGTTATAGTATGAGCAACGAAGAAGGGCGGGAAAGGCTATACTATCATCGGGATGTCAAAGTCATTCTGAGCAACCGACGGTTTCGGAAAGCATACGAAGATATACAAAATATGAATAAAAGACAAGCCGCTGAATTGCTCACGCAAAATATAAGGGAAAATTTAGTGGCGTTGCGTACAATGTTGCAGGAAGACCGGGATAAGGTTGCGCGTGGAGAGCATACAGGAGTAATTCTTATACCACTTTCATCAGATGTTGAGGATGCTTATCGTCCGATGTCCCGTTTTGATGAACCACCGACCCGCACGGGACGAAGATATGCGGTATTTTCCTATCTTCTGCTTGCATCGTCGTTTGAAATTCGAGAGGTTCGTCCTGCTATCGAGGAAGTCATACAATTTGCAAAAGAAGAGTATGAGTTTTTTAATAGTTTCGATTATAATGATCACGATACATTTTCCTTTAAGGCAGGAATACTTGGTCAGTCATTGTATAACCCTTCTCTACTTTTAACGGCAACTCTTTGCGACCTCACGTGGAACTTGGATAGACATCGAAGCCTTGAAGCGAAATTAGTTACCCGTGAAGTGGTGGATTATCAAGCGAGAGCAATCGAACACGACAGGGATGCAAGAATGGGGTTGCATTCTGTCGTACCACACGACAGAATGCTTATAATACGTTTTTACCGAGGCATTATGGACGAAGAATTCAACGCCTTTTTTCAGTAAACCAGCGTTGTCAAACCCCGTGGACGAGCATTGTTAATGTTAACTACTTGCCCACCACTCCTCGCACCTATCATACGAAGTTTGACATCAAACTCCGTTTTGTGTGGATTATGAAGTACCGCAAACCTCTTTTGACCGGTATGATTGTCGTTCGGGTTCGTGACATAGTTCGTCAGATTTGTACGGAATTGGAGCTTGATATTCTCAAGGGTTATGTGAGCAAGGATCACGTCCATTTATACTTATCCTGTCCGCCTTATGTTTCTCTGAGTCATCTGATGCAACGAGTGAAGAGGCGTTCTTCCCGCAAATTAATGGAAGAATTTGCGTCGATTCGTAAAGCGTGTTGGGGTCGCCATGTCGGTATTTTCAATCGTATTCCATTGGATTTTCTCCGCTCCGGAAATCAATCGTATGACTGCTTCATATTCCGAGCCGAATCCCGTTATATGAACTTGACGCTGCGACGAACCGAACAATTCAATGCGAATTTCCAAATGATGAGCCGGCAAAATTGCAGGAAACTTATCCGCCCATTCAATAAAAGTTAATCCCGTATCCTCAAAATAATCGTCGGGACTTAAACACCTGAACTCCGCTTCGCTTTCAAGCCGATACGCGTCAAAATGATAGATAGGCCGACTGCCGGTTGTATATTCGTGAAGCAATACGAAAGTAGGACTGGCAACAATATCTTCGGCACATACATACTTTGCGATGGCTTGCACCAATGTCGTTTTGCCAGCACCGAGCGTTCCGATGAGAGCGACAACGCTGCCGTTTGGCAATGATTCGGCAAGCAAACGTCCCAAACGGTCGGTTGCCGAAAGGTTGGAAATTTCAATCGTTGTGCTGATCATCGGGATGTGCCTCCGTATTAGGAATGTTAAAATAATAACAAATGATGGTGTGCTGTTTATGGATTTGCAAGACTCCGGCCCCTACAGCAAACGTTCCATTTCATCGCAGAGGCTCTCCGCCCGTTCAGCCGTCGGTGCCTCCGCAAATATCCGAATAATCGGCTCCGTATTGCTGCCACGAAACAATACCCAAGCATCTCCATAGTCAATCCGCAAGCCGTCCATAAAATCACACGGCAAATCCTTGAATGCCAAGGCCGCCCTCTCCAAAATTGCCGGTACTCGCGATTGCTCCAATTCCATCTTGCGTTTGGCCATCGCATATTTCGGCAACGCATCGGCAAGGTTTGCAATCGTCTTGCCCGTTGCCGTCATCGCATCAAGAATTTGCGACATGCCGGAAAAACTGTCCCGAATGTATCCCACGGCAGGATCAATCGTTCCGCCGTTGCCCTCACCGCCGAAAATTGCGTCTTTTTCGAGCATCATTTCGACAACATTCGCCTCGCCGACCGCACTGCGGAAAACCGGAATGCCGTACTTTTGGCCAATGTCCTCGCACAGCCGACTCGTCGCACAGTTGATCACCATCGGCCCGAGTTTTCGGCCATATTCCCGTTTGCGTGCCGTTTGAAGAATATGCTCCAAACAAAGTGCGACCGTATATTCTTCGCCGATATATCGGCCATCGGCATCAATCAGAGCAAGCCGGTCGGCATCAGGGTCTTGGCAAAACGCAATGTCGAAATTGCCCTGTTTGACGATTTCGCAAACACCTGCCAAACTTTCCGCCGTTGGCTCCGGCGTGTGTGCAAACAGTCCGGTCGGCTCCTCACCCAAGATGGTTACGCAGCAACCAAGTTGTTCCAGCAATTTCGCCCCGAGCACTGCGCCGGCACCGTGATTGGCATCGAGCAAAACCTTGAATTTACGTTGGGCAATCGCTTTGGCATTGACCGTTTGCAAGACGGCATCGAGATGGGCGGTTGCTGTATCGGGACACACGGAACATTTGCCGATGTTTTGATGGGAAACCCAAGGAATTTCGTTTTTTTGATAGCGTTCGAGTACGCGGTCGGCATGTTCTTTGGAAATTGCTCGGCCTTCGTGTGAAAGGAGTTTCAAACCGTTGAATTCGCTGGGATTATGCGATGCGGAGATTTGGATACCGCCGGCGGCGTTGTGTTGTCGAATGAGAATACCAGTTGTAGGCGTTGCGGTGATACCGGCATCGAGCGTTGGCAGGCCGAGGGCATTGAGAGCGGCGTGGATTGCGTGAGCAAAGAGTTCGCCGCTGGGACGGCTGTCGCGGGTGATGACGAAAAGCCCTTTGGGAGCGGTCGCAGCAAAGGCCGCTGCGTATTGTATGGCAACGTTGGGATTGAGTGCTCTGCCGATGACACCGCGCAGGCCCGCGGCTGTGATGATGGGGGATGACATAGCGAGCAGTATAATCGAAAGTTGACACTGCCGCAATGACGAGAACGAGCCAGTCCAATTTGGGAAAATGCTCTAATCCCGAACGCGTTTTCGCAGTTCGGCGGCGAGATACAACGAGCCGGTAATGCAAATTACATCATCCGGGGCGGCCATCGACAAACAACGCTCCCAAGCAGCATTGCAATCTTCCAATACCGTAACCTTCGCATCCGGCAAGGCGAGCATTGAGCGAAGTTCCTGCGGTGGAAATCGGCGATGCGACGTCGACGACTGCGTTAAAAATATATGTTCAAACCGACCGGCAATTTCGGAAAACATGCCCAAAATGTCCTTGCCCAACGAGGCTCCAAAAAGCAATAACATCCGGCGGTTCGGAAACATTTCGGCAAGCGTTTGAACCAATGTTTGCACGGATGCTTGATTGTGCGCCCCGTCAAAAACGAATGTCGGCGACGCACTGCCAAGCCGAATGACTTCCAAACGAAGCGGCAAAGAAGCACCTCGAAGGCCCGAACGAATCGTATCCGCATCAAACGTTTCGCCTAGCAACAAAAGTGCCGAAATCGCTGCTGCCGCATTTTGGATTTGATGCGTGCCCGGCATCGCGAGCGAAAGGTTGTCGAGTTTGACATCGGCAAACATGTACTGAAAACCGTATTGCGGTGTGGTTTGCCTAACAAAAAAATGTTCATCGAGCACGAAAAACGGCGAATCGACGGTTTGTGCCTTGCGGCGAATCACGTTTAATGCTTCTGGATGCAATGCCGTCGTAACGACGGGGATGCCGGGCTTGATAATACCGCTTTTTTCCGTCGCAATGTCGGCAAGCGTCGGGCCCAGTTGGGCCGTGTGGTCATAACTTATGCTCGTGATGACGGAAACATCGGGTTGGCAAAGATTGGTCGCATCGAGTCGACCGCCGAGCCCTGTTTCCAGTACGGCAACGTCAACCTTTTTCCTGGCAAAGTAGATGAATGCCAGCAGGGTGAGCAATTCAAAATACGTCAGCGATTGTAATGTTTTGGGTTCGATGCGTTCGCAAACGGAGAAGAACAATTCGGCGAATTCTTCTTGAGGACAGGGGACGGCATTGACCGTCAAGCGTTCGGTGAAGCAATAGAGATGCGGCGAGGTATAGCGACCAACGCGATGGCCTTGAGCGAGCAGGATGGCTTCCAGCATCGCGCAGGTCGAGCCTTTTCCTTTGGTGCCGGCAATGTGAATGGTTTTGTATTGAGTTTCGGGCCCTTTGCCGTCGGCGAGTGCGAACGAGTCGAGCAGGTGCCGGAGCGGTTCGAGTCGGCCTTCCATGTCGTTTGGAGAAAAGTGTTGCAACGATTCGAGGTTGATTCGGTCGTTGAGTAATCGAACCGCTTCGTCGAAAGATGGTGCAAGCATTTTTTCCGGTTGGCATTGGATTTACCAGCGTTTATTATATCGGAATTTTGGTACAATAACCGGCATCGGATTCTCGCCCTTACTCATCTATGCGTACAATCCTTGCGTTTATCGTCAGCATTATCCTTTGCAGTCCGGCCATCGCTCAAGACGTCCTGCTAGACATTGACCTGCCCCTAACGGCTAAATCCGCTCACGCCGCCGTCAGAACGCTCGAACGACTCGACAACAATACCGAAACCGTCTTCGTGCAACTCAACGTCCGCTCCAATGAGGAAATTTTCGGTCGCGGAAGCAATTTCGGTGCTGCTTACGAACTCGCTTCCCTCTTAACCAGCGAACGCTTTTCCCATATCCGTTTTGTCGCCTTTGTGCCCCAAACCATCCAGGGACATGCCGTCCTCGTCGCTCTCGCCTGCAACGAACGGATTATGGCAACGCACGCTGAAATCGGGGCTGCCGGTATCGACGAAACACGAATTACCGATACACACCGCCAAGCCTACCGCGAAATTGCCGGACGACGGAACATTCCGACCGCTCTGGCCGATAAATTGCTCGATTCCCAAGCCGCACTGCTCCAAGCCGAAACGGAACTTGGGCTGCGGCTCATCGCGCCCGCCGATGTCGAAACTCTCCGGCAAACGGAGACGTTCGCTGCCGAACCTGAAATCATCATTCCCGCTGGACAACACGGAATCTTGACATCGGAACGTGCCCGTCAAATCGGCCTGATCGACCGCATTGCCGAAGACCGGATTGCCGCCGTTCGGGCCTTCGGACTCGCCCCGGATAGTCTGCGGGTCATTCCAATCCTCAATGAATTAGGCCATGCCGTCCGAGTCAATTTGACAGGCGTCATCAGCCAAGACCGGGTCGGTGCCGTGATGCGGAGCATTCGGAATCATATCGATTCCCCGACGAATAACGTCAATTTTTTGTGCCTTTACATAGATTCTCCCGGCGGGAACCTGGATGCGAGTTTAATGTTGGCCTCGTTCCTTGTTTCGGAAATCGACTCGACGAAGGTTCGGACGGTCGCGTACATTCCCTACCATGCGAGAGCGGATGCCGCGATCGTTGCGATTGCCTGCGACGAAATCGTGCTGGGGCCCGGCGCGATTTTGGGCGGCGACGGAGCCCGAGTTTTTACCGCCAATCAAATTGCCGACGCTCACCGAATGATTCGGGAATCCATTGCACAACGGGCGATGCGGTCTTGGTCGTTGCCGATGGCGTTTGTCGATCCAGACATTGAGATTTTCCGCGTCGTCAAGGAAGCCGATGGAGCACGGCGGCCCGCAACGGATTTCCTGTCCGACGAGGAACTTGCGGAATTCCCCGACCATGCACAATGGCGAAGGCTGGAAATCGTCAAACCCCGCGGGGAACTGTTGCAAATCATCGGCGGAAGAGGGGAGCAATTTCTCGTTGACCGGACGGCAAACGATTTTGCCGAATTCAAAATGTTGTACGGCTTGGAACAGGAACCTTTGCTGGCGGATTTGACTTGGGCGGACCATGTGATTCATTTTCTCCAATCGCCGGGGATGTCAGCAATTATTCTAATGATTGTCTTTTTTGCGTTGATGATTGAATCAAGCACACCGGGCATCGGCATCGGATTATTTGTCGCGATTGTTGGCGTTTCCTTGTTTTTTTGGCTGCAATTTCTCGGTGGGACGGCGGGCTGGTTGGAACTGATGTTGTTTGTCGCTGGCGTTGCGTGCGTGTTGTTTGAGATTTTTGTCTTACCGGGTTTTGGGATTTTTGGACTGGGCGGCATTGCGCTGATCCTGTCATCCTTGGTGATGGCGAGTCAGACATTCATTATTCCGCAGAATTCGTATCAGGTTCTGCAATTTCGGAATTCGCTGTTAATTTTGGCGGTATCCGGCGTCGGCGTATTTTGTTTGGGCATTATTTTTTCGCGGATGCTGGAAACGGCCAACAAACCGAAGGATATTGTTGCGATTCAAGAGACGGAGCGGTTGGCGAATTATGATGCCTTGTTGGGGCAACGGGGCGTAACGGCAACGCTTCTCGTTCCGGCTGGCAAGGCTCGCATTGGCAACGAGTTGTACGATGTGGTGTCGGGCGGCGATTTGATCGAAAGGGAGCACCCCATCGAGGTCGTGCAGGTCGTTGGGTATAAAATCGTCGTGAAGAAGGTGTAAATGTTCACTGTGCCTGCGGTGCAGGCCAGGAAACGGCGATTCCTACTCCGGCCGGATCGCTTCAAAGTATCTGCGAATCACCTGACGCTGTCCCAGCGGAATCGGTTCGGACTCCAAGACCGACTCCGATATTCGCCGATATTCCAAAAAACGCTCCCGATATTGCAATGCACTCTGTGCCTGCATCATTTCGTGCGAGTCCACAACTTCTGTTTCCGATTCACCCTCTTCGCCCAACATTCCCGTCAGCATTTCCTGTTGCCGTTGCGATTGCAACTGCGTTTCCGGGCCGGCATTGGGATTACCCGCCGAACCGACACCCCAAGTTTCCCTGTCTGTCTCGGATTTTTCCGTTCCTTTGCCGCCGCTCATATTGCCCTCACCCTCCTCTGCACCCATCATTGCCAGCATCATTTGCTGATTCGCCAAAGCCCTACCGACCTGCTGCCGAATATGATGCTTTTCGACTTCGCTCGCCAACGCATCCGCTGCCGATGCGGCCAATTCGCCATTGCCCTGATTAAAAGCATCGGACATTTCCTGTACGGCATCCGCCAACGGTTGCTGATTGCGGTCCGCTGCATTGTCCGCTATGCTCTGCATTTCCTCGGACATCGCTTTGCGTTGAGCCTGCGATAGGGATTCCATCGCATCGGCATCCAATGATTTGAGTTCCAACGCGGCCTGGCCGTAATCCCCGCGTTCGAGTGCTCGGGCAATCGGCAAGGTCATTTCGGCAAGTTCCAACGCCCTTGCCAGTTCCTGAAATGACGCATCCATCGCCGTAAGTTCCAACGTGCCGATTGCAGATTGAAACGCGTCCTCAATTTCGGAAAGCATTGCCAGCGATTCCCGGGCATCCATGGTGCCGAATTGCTCAAGCAAGGCTTCGATTTTCCCGGATAGGTCTTGCAACGGCTGCTCGCCGGGATGCTGCCTCGCGAGTTCCTCGGTTTTCGCAAAAACTTCCTCGAGCAACGCTCTATTTTCTGCCGGAAGCGTTTGCAATGCCATTTCGGTGTTGCCGACTGTTTGACCGGACGGGCTCTGGATGATTGCCGTCGCCAAAACGTTGAACGCAAGGACAACGAGGGCGGCATAAAGCATCATTGGCAAGCGAAGGGGCGATACCGCATTCGGTTGGACGGCTTGCAAATGTTCGGCAGCGTCGGCGATTTGGAGTTGCTGTATCGGCGTGCGGACAGGTTGCCGAAGCAACGCCGTCGCGGTGAGAATTCGGTCTTTGAGTTGGTAATGTTGGTCGATTAAGCGAGCGGGCCGCGAAGAATGCGGGCAGAGCAAACCGGCGATGATGCCTGCGAGGATGAGCAAGCCTGCGAGAATCGGGAAAGCGAGCACGATGAATGCCGCAAGGAGGAGTCCCCAAGCGGTGCTGTTGAGGATGCACTGCGCCCGTTGACGCCAGCGGATGGCATTGATCAGTCGGTTGAATCGGTTGTCGGTGGGGTGATTCATTGATCGTATGGTGTTACGTACAGGCCAGCATTCGCTCCAGACACAGCAGCGCATTCGGTGCGGTGTGCTCATCGACACGAATCACATTTTTCGGCTGGCCTGATTCGACCGAATCGAGCACCGCCGCCAATTTGGGCAAATCAATCAAGCCCATCGTATCGCAATAACTCGGTTGAAAGGCCAAATTGATGACCGTTTTATCTGGATATTGTTTCGCAAGCCGTTCGACCAATCGGGCTTCCGTACCGACCGCCCAAGCGGAACCCGTCGGCGACTCGGATATTTGCTTGACAATATGACTCGTCGAGCCGGCTTCATCGGCTTTTTCGACGACCGCCCGGGGACATTCAGGATGCACGATCACGCGGATTTCCGGGAATGCCAACCGGATTGCATCAATGTGGTCGGGCACAAACTTTTGATGCACGCAGCAATACCCATTCCAGAGAATGACCCGGCTATTGCGGATTTGCTCGGCCGTATTCCCGCCGAAATTTGCATCGGCATCGCCGGATTTCATATCGTCCCAGCATACGATGTCTGAACTCGCCATTCCCATCTTCAGAGCCGTATTTCGGCCCAAATGCTGGTCAGGAAAGAAGAGTACCTGGCGTTTTTGTTTTAATGCGGCTGCGAGGACGGCTTGGGCATTGGATGATGTGCAGGCAATTCCGCCGTGTCGCCCGCAAAATGCTTTTAGGTCAGCGGTTGAGTTGACGTAGGTGATCGGAGTAATGTCGTCCGTGTTGACAATTTCTGACAGTTTGTTCCAACAGCGTTCGACGTCTTGGCGCGTTGCCATATCGGCCATGCTGCATCCTGCATCAAGGTCGGGCAGGAGGACGTTTACGCATTTTCCGTTGCGTTGGGCGAGATTTTTGGCAGAGTTTGCGAGAATGTCGGCGGTTTCTGCCATGAAGTGTACGCCGCAGAACACGATGGTTTCGCAGTTGCTATTATTTGCGGCGGCGGCACTTAATTGAAAACTATCGCCTTGCAGGTCGGCGTGGAGGATCACTTCTTCTCGTTGGTAATGATGTCCCAGGATGAGCAATTTTTTGCCTTGCCGTTCGCGGATGGTTTCAATATGATGATGCAACGCGTCCATGTGGTACATTGTATCACATTGTGTTGACAATGCGATAACAGACTTGTTTGAATCCAGCGGGACGGCGAGACGCGGGGCGACGCGGCCAATTTTTTTTGCTAAAATAAGCCAAAACTTGTTCCGATTGCTGAGCCGTTGACCATCATATCGAGTTTATCGAATCCCAAAATCAAGGAGGCGGTCAAGTTGCGCGAAGGAAAATACCGAAGACGCTCGAAAAAATTCATCATCGACGGCATCCGCGAACTCGATCGGGCGCTCCAAGCCGGTATTCGTATCCTCGAAATTTTTACGGTACACCCTTCTATACCCTATAACGATACCATACCCTATAAAAATACGGTCATCCGCCAGGTTACGGAGCCCGTTTTTCGGAAAATCGCCTACGGCGACCACGAAGATGGAATCGTTGCCGTGGCCGAAGAACCCGTTTTGACCTTTGACCTTTTTGAGGCCAAAATCAGCCAAAAATCCAATCCGCTGCTTGCCGTCATTGAGAAAATCAGCAAGCCGGGCAATTTGGGAGCCGTCTTTCGCAGTGCCGACGCCGCCGGATTCGACGGTGTGATGATTGCGGACTTGCATCTTGACCCGTTTCATTATAATTCGATCCGCAGCAGTTTGGGGACGGTATTTCACGTCCCGATGGTCAATGCACCGTCCGCGGAAATCTGCCGCTGGCTCAAGGAAAAGCAGTTCCAAATTGCGGCGGCCTGGTGCAGTGGGAACACGATTCCTTATACGGCTGTTGATTTTTGCCAGCCGACGGCGATTGTTTTGGGCAGTGAGGCGGAGGGACTGAGCGAGATATGGAATGGCAACGGCATTACGGGCATAACGTTGCCGATGCGGGGCATTGCGGACAGTTTGAACATCTCAGTCGCGGCGGGTATCCTATTTTATGAAGCCCGAAGACAACGGGGACATTAGCCGCGTTTGGAAACTCACCAATCGTCATCCCGGCAAAAGCCGGGAACCAGAGGAACTGGCACCACACGCAATGTCTGGATTCCGGCTTTCGCCGGAATGACGAGGCGTGTGCCGGAATGACGGTTTAGAGGAACAGTCGCCCTAAACCTGCCCCTCTAAACCTGAATGACCCGAATCCGCTCATCGACTTGCTCTTTGAGCGTGCGTTCGACCAAGTTCCGCAGCGTTTGGCCCGCACTGGCACACGACGAACATGTACCGCGAAGTTCGACATAAACCATCGTATCCTTGATGTCGATCAATTCCAAATCGCCGCCGTCTCTCTGCAACATCGGTCGGACATATTCATTGAGCAATTTTTCAATTTTCTTGGAAAATTGAAACGGCGACAGAGCCTGCTGGCTGAAGTCTGTTGACGGTCGATTCACTTTTGGTGGCGGTTCCGGCAACACATTCAGCAACGGCAACGCGGTGCTCGGCGGCGGCGGCGTGGACTCCTGACCCCAAACTTCATCTAACAAATCCTGCAATCCGCCCGGCGAATGCTGGCAAGACATACAGGCTCCGCCCGCCTTGATTGCACTCGCAATATCGGGAATCGTCCGAAGGTTTAACTCCTTGATTTTCCGCTTGATATAAGGTTCGGTAAGCGTGAAACATTTGCAAACGATTCGCCCTTCTTCCTGCTCTTCGGGATGGATGTCGATGCCCAACGCGGCCAGATTGACACCGCGTTTTTGAGCCCAATCGAAGACGGCGGCCTGTAATGCTTCCGCTCCCATCACGGAGCAATGGATTTTTTGATCCGGCAGGCCGTCGAGGAAATCGACGATGTCTTGATTGGTAATTTTGAGTGCTTCGACGGGCGTCAACTGTCGTTCTTCGATGATACAGCAGAGTGCTTCCGAGGCGGCGATTGCCGACGTGCAGCCGAAGGTGAGGTATTTTGTTTCGATAATTTTATCGTTAAGCGGTTCGTTTTCATCTCGCTGTACTTTGAAGGTAAAGAGGAGAGCATCGCCGCAGGCAATGGAGCCGTGTTCGCCTCGTCCATCGGGTTTGTCGATTTCGCCGATATGTGTCCCGGGCTTGCCTTGCATCGCAGCCGTGAAGAGTTCCGTTGTTTTTTTGCTGTATTCCCAGGCCATCGTTCGGGCAAATGATTCTGGTCCGTATTCCGTCATTATATCACCAAAACGGCTGTACTGCGAGGCGTGGATGATACCGACGGGTATCGCGGTATCGTGAATCAACAGGCAATCGGTAAACGGCAATGATAACAATTACTGCAACACCATAAAAGCGGCGCATCAAAATCCTCTCGCCCTCCAATAATCGTACACCTTCTTGCCCAGGGTGAGAATGATTAAACAAATGCCGACCCATAGGATGATGTGGTTGAATGTGAAAGTTTTTTTATCTTCCGGTACCCATAACGGCTCGGGAAGAGGCAAACCCTTCCCGATCTTGCCGATGATAACAGGTTCGTCAAGTTCTAAAGAAACAATCATTTCTACCTTGTCAGACAACAAGGTCGGGTCAAAATAACTTTCGGGAACTTTCTCGTTAACTAGCGACCAGTCAATAGTCCAGTCGGCCCATCGTTCTGATGTTTGGGTGCTGAGTAGTGTAAACGAAGTAGGAACCCAAGTGTTGTTTATTTCTTTCCAGGAAATTTCCATGGTTTCCAACGACTTTTCCGTGGAATCCAATCCCAGATAAAGTTCAAATCGTACCATTGAAAACCCTTGTCTGGAGTCAATCCAGTACCTACGGATGATCGGTGGATAAGTAACACCTTCAAAAGTAGATGTTCGCGAAACAGTAAGGATGAAAACTTCATTGACTTCTTCTACAGCAATGGGTTGTTCGCCGAATATTTCTATGCGTTCATCGTAGTATTTTTCGTGGACATCTCCCAGAAAAATAAAAAAACCAAGATTACGAATGTCAAATGCGGGTAACCAACCCTCTGCGTCGCGATTATCACGTGTCACCATCTGCGAATTTTCCACAAATTCGTAGTAGTAATCAGGTGTTCGTAGTGAACGGTCGGCACCTTGATCGAACCTGTAGAATCCCTCATTGTAATCGAAAGCAATAAGAATGTCGTCTCTAACGATTTCAAATTGACCCCTATTCGATTGGCCCGCAATTCGACAAACTCCAGAATTGAGACGCATCCTCGAATTGTCAAATCCGATCAGGATATTGTTTACCACCAGCCGGTCAGCCTCGCTGATTCCTGCCACGCAAAAGCACGATGTGAAAACAACGCAGGAAAATACCGGTAAAGCAACCGCAAAAAAAATCTTCACATTGACTGTGTTCATAAATAGTATCCTTGTTGTAAATGTTTTTCATTTGTATCGTGAATCAGCAGGCAATCGGTAATGATAACAATTACTGCAATACCATAAAAGCGACGCATCAAAATCCTCATTTCATAATACTATGATAGACACATTATGCAACAACAGTAATTTTTCTCATAGAATTATTCGCAATCGACTTGTTCGGCAACCGTCAATAATACGAATCCCGCTCGCCGGCGGAGCGGATGCGTTCCAATCGCTCGGCTATGTCCTGACGGTTCTTTTCATTCGGTATTTTGGCGAGTTCCTGCCGAATCAACGCCTCGCCCGCCAACTGCGTTTCCGACGATGCAAAATCAACAAGATATTCCTGCAACGTCAACAACGCATTCGGTGTACACATGTCCTGAATGAATCCCGGTATCGCATATTCCATAAAAATTTCGCCCGTCCGCCCAAGCCGATAACATGCCGTGCAAAAACTCGGAATATACCCATCCTGCAACAGTTGCCGAATCACCTCATCCAGCGGACGCACATCGCCCAATTCAAACTGCGACCGTTCCAACACCTGCTTCAACTCCTGACCGGAAGACGACAGCGTTGCCGCCTGCGTTTGAGCATCGCCGGATTCGACATATCCGCCGACTTCGATCCGACAGCCCGCATCAATCTGCGACACCCCAAAACCAAGTGCTTGCTCCCGCAACGGAGCCGGCTCGCGAGCCGTAATAATCAAGCCCGTATACGGAACGGCAAGACGCAATATCGCAATGAGCCGCAAAAAATCCTGATCGCAAACGTCATGCTCCGAAACTTCTTTGAGGGACACCCCGCTGGCAGGACGAATACGCGGAAAACTAATCGTGTGCGGCCCTATTCGGTAATGCTTCATCAAATGGATCGCATGGGCGACGAGGCCCAAAACTTCAAATTTCCAATTCGCCAACCCGAACAGAGCACCGATTCCAACGTCATCGCACCCGGCTTCGATGGCCCTTGCGGCGGAGTCGAGCCGCCAAAGGTAGTCGGCCTTTCGGTTGGCCGAGCGGAGGGAGGGTGCAGAAGCATCGCCCGGCGGGTGCATTTTGGCGTAGGTTGCGTGATGGTATGTTTCCTGAAAAACCTGATAAGTTCCTATTCCGGCGGCTTTTACGATTTTGTAACCTTCGTGGGAAAGCGGAGCGGCATTGATATTCACTCGGCGGATGGAGTCGTTTCGGTACTGTACGGAATAGATTTGCCGGACGCATTCGGCAATATACTCCGGGCTGTACAGGGGATGTTCGCCGAAGACGGCAATCGTCCGTTTATGTCCCATTTTGAGCATATTGCGGACTTGTTCATGCAGTTCTTCGGTCGTCAGGGTACGGCGGACGGCATCGGGATTGCTTCGCCGGAAACCGCAATACAGGCAATCGTTGGTGCAGTAATTGCCGATGTAGATTGGGGCAAAGAGGACGATTCGATTTCCGTAGACATCCTTTTTAAGTTGCCGGGCCGTCTCGAAAATGTGTTCGATCATTTCGGGTTCGTCGGCATTGAGGAGTGCGGCGGTTTCTTCGAGGGTGAGTGGTTGTTTGTTTTTGGATTTTCCGATAATATCCCGAATGTATCCAGAATCGGCTTTATTATTGAGAAGGGATTCGAAGAGCGGTTCGTCGACGAAGTCGTATCCGTTTTCGCTCAACGGGTTTATATTGTGCGGGGCGTGTTTTTCCATTTCGGCCTATTTTAGCATTTTGGTTGGCGGTTGCAATGGGAAACGCACGGCAAAAAATAAGAGCCGGGGGCGTTAGCCCCCGGGTGAGTCTATCAAAGAATATCATATGTCGAACCCGGGGGCTAACGCCCCCGGCTCGTGCGCACACGCACTTTCTCTCACGCCTCCGGCTCCATAAACGTCATCTCCGGCTCCGCCGGCATATCAAGGCAGTTCGGCTGGCCCGTCAGTTGCAAATAAGCAATCACGCCGCCAAACCAAGCAATGGCCATCGTCAAAATGATGCCCACCAAGAAAATGAGCAAGCCAAACCACACCAATGTACCGAATACGATACCCGCCCATAACAACCGCCAAAAATTCCCCAACGAGATATTCCAACCCGTCGTGAAGGAGTCGATGATTCCCGCATCCCGGTCGGCCAAGACGATGTACGAAAACCATAATCGTACGGCAAGCCAAACCGAAATGCATATGAAAATACCAAGTACCGCTAGTAAAACCAAACCCCTCGCCCCCGGCTGAGCGGATAGCATCACGGCGACAAGAATCGGCACGAAAACGGCCAACGCAACGGCGCAGAGAATGCAGCGAATCAGCAGATCAAGTCCGACCATTTTCACAAACGGCATAAGCGGCGGAAACATCAAAGTTGCTTGAAAGCCGATACCGCCTCGGGCAATGTAAAGACACTGCCGTATCGCTCCCAGGGCTACATAACATTGGGCGAGAAATTCGAGGATATACAGCAGGGCAAGTATTCCCCACAGGGTGAGAAGCAGAGTGTCTTCAATGGACACGTGGTCAATCACGTATCCCACTGCCATTTTGGCCGCATAGAAAAAAACAAAGGTGCCGATAAGAATCAGGCCGACGAGACAGAAGGTTCCGAGGTTCCGAAAATAGAGAGTGAAAGTATCGCCGAAGAGTTTCCAGAAGTCTAATTTGACCTTATCGGCACCGGGCATTGCGATTTCGCGGGCGATCGGCTCCGTAGGTTGTTGTATGGTCAGTGATGCCCCGCAGTTGGAGCAAGCGGTGTCGTGATCCGAAACATTCGCGCCGCAGAGTTGGCAATTCATGGCTTTTGCAGGAGTTGGAGGGTTCGCCTATGCGGTATTATAGCATAAACGGAGCCGTATTCATCACAACGACCGCCCCGCTTCAACATGCCGAGCCGTATACGGTTTGTACTCAATCATCCGAATTTGCCCGCCCGTAACTTCGTATTCAATGCCCCGCCAATCGACCCGATGCAAAAAATGCAGCCAAAATAATGCCGACGCATACACCCCCTGCGTGATCGGAACCATCGCAAACGTCAGCAACGTCCGACGAATTGACCAATTTTCGACCACCTCGCCGTTTCGCTTGACGATCTGCCGCACACGATGCTCAATCATCGGCAAGGTTCCAAACACGCCAGCCCAATAGAACAAAAAAGTGCCTAAACTCCAAAATATGACCGGAGTATTGCCCAAAACCACACCCGAAATGAACGTTCCTGCAAGCAACAGCACCGGCAAGGTAATCAAAACCGCCTGGCCGCAAACCAATCCCCAAGCCGGATGATAGAGTTTCGCCATCAACATTTGCCGTTTCACCCAAGTATGAAAGGATCGCAATCCGCACGTTTCCCGATTAACCAAAAACAGCGACGGAACCAGGGCAATGCGTTTTTTAGCCCGATGAACAATGGAAGTAATCGGCGTATCGTCGGTCAAAGTCTGTTTCCAGCGTTCCAGCAAGCCGTTTTCGAGCAAGAAATCCCGGCGAAGTGCCAGCGATCCGCCCCAGGGAATCCGGTAGAGTTCTTGCTGCACGACAGCGGCGGCATTCCAAAGATAGCGGGCGAGCGAGCCGGCATTGGGCTGATGGGGAATATACCAACGCAGGCCGGTCGCGACGGGAAAATTCGGGTCGGAGAGCGGCTCGACCAAGCGTTTGAGCCAATCGTTGGGCGGATTCGTGTCGGCATCGAGAATCACGACGGCTTCGTAAGATGCGTCAAGGTCGGCAATTCCGTGATACAGAGCACTGCATTTGAGCGAACAGGTTGCGAAGTGTTCGGTCATAATTTTGATTTCGGCTCGTTGTCCGTTTTTGTCCCATTGCTCGATGGCCGACTCGACGAAGGGCCGGGCGGAATCATCGGCAGAGTCGAGGATAAACCTGATATGGTAGTTCGGATAGTCTTGCGTCAGGATTTTTTCGAGGCCGCGGGGCAGCGAGGGATCCGCTCCGCGCAGGGGGAAGAGAACCATCGTTTTCGGGAAGTAGTCGTTTTCGTTTGCATTCCATGCTTTTTGTTTGAGCCGATTCAGGAACTGGAACAGAGCGAAGTAATGCACTGCGACGGTAATCAGGACGATGGCGAAAAGCAGGAGCGTCAGCGGGAGGAGCATTTTCGAGCGGAATGGGGACTCTTGCCCTTATTTTACCGCATTTTGCCGTATGGTGGAGTGCGAGCACGAGCCGGTGGCGTTAGCCCCCGGGTTTTCGACATATGATATTTTTTGATAGACTCACCCGGGGGCGTGAGCCCCCGGCTCTTGGGCCTGTTTGTGCTACTTGCAATCGCTCGAAAACCTGCTACACTGTACACTGTCCCGTTTCGTGTCAGGGCGATTAATGAAGGAACATTAACAACTTATCAAGACCGCTTCGGCGGACGGAAATTTTCTGAGCATCTTCGATTTTACGCATCTTTTTCGCAACAATTCCGCCCGCAACGCTTACAAAACCCAAAGCGTCCGCAAGGGGAAACGCGGACGAACCGCCCGGATCGAAGAACTCGAATCCCGCGAAATGCTCGATGCCGGCCTCTTCGGAAGCATCCAATCGGTATATGCAGACCTTAATTTGGGCAATGACCCTACTCGGTACAATTTCATTGAAATCTCTGCCAATAATCTGTCCGAATCGACATTGCGTGAGGCACTTAGCCAAGCCGGAACAACAAAACAGGATGATTTGATTGTTGTCCGAACAAATTCTGCCAATTCAATCATCGATCTCGGCAACTCCGTGTTAGCGATTGACATCAACGCTTCAGCGTTCGGCAGCGTAACGATTGTCGCCCTCGGTAGCGAAAAATTGCAAATTACGGGACATTCTGCGTCGGGAGTGATTGCGGTTGCTGACGGAAATGTCGCCTTCGGCGGTGTTTTTCTTAATGCAACAAACAGTTCTGTCCATATTGACGAGGTTTTGCAAAAAACCTCATCGGTCCAACTCGCAACCAGCCAATTCATCAGGTCGGTCGAACGCGATGCCCTGGTTGGCAACTTGCCTGTTGGCGCGGAATATGCCAATCTCGGCCTCTCATCCACTCCGTTGGCTGACGGTGAGCGAATTGGCACGAGAACCTATGAAATTACGGTATCCGTCGGCGGGACTCTCGAAGCCTATTTAACCGGATTATCGCTGGCGGAAAGAAATTCCATCGTCGGCGGGTCTTTAGCATTCTTGAACGGTCTTGATCCCTACGATGCAGAAAAAACATGGAGCGGCGATTCGAATCACTGTTGGGCAGGTGCATCGGCAAACATGCTCGCCTACACAGGTTGGGGAAATGTAAATGGATTCCAAACGGAAGATGACATATACAGGTACATCAGTGCCAACTTTACCAATGTGGCGGGAAACTCTCTCTACGCCAACGAATGGTTCATCACGGGAAACTATGCGCAACAAGGTTTGGCGGGTTGGGCACAACCAAGATATACCGGAGCCGGCGGTTTTCATCCCGACACCAATTATCGGGATATTGCGGGATACGCCACGATTAGATCCGTAACGGGTTTGACATCCGCTGTCAACAAATTGAAAGAAGGTGCGGCCGTCAGTTTGACGATTGGTTGGTACAACAGCCCTACGGGCTTGAATCGGTCGGGAGGCCATTTGATCACCATGTGGGGAGCCGTCTATGATACTACATTATCTCCAACGGATAACGGCTATTATGTTTCCCTACTTGTTAGCGATTCCGACGACAGCCGTCCCGGCGGGCCCAATGCGCCGAACGTGCTCACAAGCCTTTCCATTGAATGGGTATCTGCCTCCGTTGCTCCTTATTTGTTCACATCGTATACACTTGGAAATCATGGACGACTAGAGGACTATGTTTATCTCGATAGGCATCCTGCAACGCCGACGCCCGTCGAACTGGCCGCTCCGGTAATCAATGAAATGATCGCAACGGATAGCAATACGGTCAGCGTCAACTGGTCCGCAGTGGACAACGCAGACGGCTACACGATTCAATGGGCGACCAGTGCCGATTTTGAGAATGCACAAACGCTAACACTCGCGGACACATCAACTACACTGACCGATTTGCTTGCAGATACGACTTACTATATCCGTGTCTTGGCAATAGGCACCGGGGACTACAGGGATTCCGACTACTCCGCTGTGGGGCAAGTAACAACGCTCGCAGCGACGATTGCCTTAACATCTATAACATCCAACACAGATTTTCCGCAAGTCGATGATACAATCTCGACGACGCTTGCACCTGCCGATGCAACGGCAATATATCAATGGTTCCGCGGGGATACCGCCATCACCGATGCTACTTCCAGTTCGTATACAGTAACCATGGATGACGTCGGATATGCCTTGCGAGTTGTTGCGACTGGCATAGAAAGTCATACCGGCATCGTCAGTCATACGACCAATGTTGTCCCGTGTCCGACGGTGGATCCCACGACTCCGCAACTTGATGTGCCGGCCATTACCGATGTCATTCCCGGCGCAACGGCACTAGAAATTAGATGGAATGGTGTCGATAATGCCTACGCTTATGAAGTTGCCTACTCTACCGAAAATGGTTTGCTGCAAAGTGTCCGCATAAACGGCAACGCAACCTCTCTCGTCGTTGCTGGCTTGGTACAAGGTGCGTTTTATCATATCACGGTAACGGCAATCGGCAGCGGCGAATATCGCAATTCCGACCCGTCGCAAACCGAAATAGCACGAACAGCACCAAGACAAGGCATTTCCGTTGCAATCAATCCCCGAGGGGTCAAAGCACAACCAAAACAGGCAACGATCGACAGTGTTACACTGCGATGGGTGGTCAACGAAAGTAATCGTGCAAATGTTGCATATAACATTACCGGCATCCAACGCGGCAGCACTGTCCAACTGACGGGGCACACGATAACCTATATCGTTGAAAACAATCGAGTAGTTGGTGCTACTATCAGCGGTTTGGAAGCAGGAAAACAGTATGTCTTTACCGTGCAGGCATTCAATGCGAATGGAGAAAAAGCCAACAATGATGCTCGTGTCAATGCAAATACGATCACGCCCAGGCAAGCGGCCGTGAAACCGTCGGCAATCCGAGCACAGGCGAAAGTAGATTCCGTGAGCCTTCGATGGAATGTTCCAACATCGGGTATTGATGGTTATCAAATTCGAATCATTGGCACCAATGCGAATGGTTTGCGCAGTCAATATCTTGCAACGTTTACCATCAGCGGAAGCGGTGTGAGTAATAATGCTACTCTCGTCAGTGCTGTCGCAATGCCTGACAGCGGTTTGACCAAAAAATTGTTATTGCAGTCGAATTTTCACTATGAAACGCTTCGGCCTGGTACAACGCGAGCCGTCGATACGATGTTGTTCACCGTAGCCGGTTTGAAAGCGGGTACGAGTTATCGTTTTGAGATTCAAACGACGGGCCAAAGTGCAGCGGGTGATTTTATTTCAACGGTATCGCGGATCAGTGCTTCGACGTTGACTTGGCCAGCGGTGCGAAACGTGAAAGTAGAACCTAATACCAGGACGGCAACGTCGGTGAACTTAACTTGGCAGTTGCCGCGATATACTACCGCGTTTCCTGCATCGGCGGAACCAGTAACGCATTACGAAATATGGTTAGCGGCTCGAGGAACTCAACCGGCGGTGTTGGTGGCGACACTTCCTGCCCGTGTCGATGATGTTTTGATCACGGGTGCGAGCATCACGCTCGATGCGGAACAGCAAAGCACGTTCGGACATCGGTTTTCTGACAGTTGCCGACTGATAGTTCGGGCGGTGGTCTTGGATGCTGACAATAATGTCGTCAATCAATCGCGAGATGCAGGCGTCGCACTGCGGCGAGTGTAGCACAGGACGGCTTTTGTTCGTTTTCAATGTCAATGATATCACGATTACCACCGTCTATCCCATTTTATTGTCGCAATACAGCCGATGGGCCGCGATGTATGACTCCACGCCGCGGGGGACCTGAAAACGGATACTTTCACCGGCAGCAACCCGATGACGGATTTGCGTCGATGAAATGCCAATCTGCGGCATCTCGACCGCAGAATGACGAATTTCCTCCAAACGGTCGACGGAAACAATGCCGTTCAATGCGGCATAATACGGCGAAGACGTTTCTGGACGTGTTGCAACGAGCGGCAAGGCCAATTTGCATATTTCGCCCGCCTCGTGCCAATTCGGCAGATCGTTGAACATATCCGCTCCCATGAGCAGAAAAAATTGCGGCTCGACCAGCGTGAATGAACGATGGAAATACTGCAATGTTTCGACGGTGTAACTCGTTTCTGGCCGGTCAACTTCGTATCGGCTCACCAAAAATTCTTCGTAACCGACGATTGCGGATTCGATCATATTAAGGCGGTCATCGGCCGACGCTCGGTAATTTTCTTTTCCAGAACGATGCGGTGATGCACCTGTCGGCACAAAGAACACACGGTCCAACTTCGCCTGCCGAAGACAAGTCTCCGCCAGCAAAAGATGTCCTATATGGATCGGATCAAATGCTCCGCCGTAAATGCCGTAACGTACCATTCTTTGGATTTTACTGTAAAAGCCTCGCCGATTCTACACAAAAATCCGTTTATTCGCGAAAAAAGCAAAATTCGCACTACGACGGGCGTCAAATTCGTCATAAAGCGTACATTATGACGTCAGGGCAGACACATCCGAGTTCGTCCCTGGCAAAAAAAGTCGTCTGCCGGAAAGGAATCCAGCACATGAAATGGATGGCTTATGGCTGCTTGGTTTCCCACCTGACCCGATTCACGCATATTCCATTGCCGGACCCCATTCCGACAGACGGCCAATTCCATCCGTTCGTCGAAAAGAGAACTTCTTGGATTGTACTCTTTTTTCTGTTTTTTACAAGGGCACCGGCACACGCCGCTCTTGCCCACACCTCGGCGTTGACGGCAAAACGCCCCATCTGTACAATGATGCCTATGCACGCTCCCATCGACTGGCAACGATTCGCCGAAATCGTCCATTCCGCATCGAAAATCGTTCTGACTATGCACCATCGGCCCGACGGCGATTGCGTCGGCAGTGCGCTCGCAATGCAGCAAATTCTGCTCCGCCTCGGTAAAAACGTCCGAATCATCGCTCCGCATCAAACGCCGCCAAACCTCGCATTTCTCGATCCGAACCACTCCATTACGGCACTCGAAAACTTGGATGCCGAAGGGGCAGAATATCTGCAAAGTGCTGACCTCTTTTTTGTGCTCGATACGAGTTCCTGGGCGCAACTCGGCGAGATGGCAACGCATTTTCGCGAAAGTTCCGCCCGAAAACTCGTCCTCGACCATCACACCATCGGCGATGCTCTCGGAGCGGAAACATTCATCAATTCCCAGGCCGAAGCGGCAGGAACGCTCGTCGTGCAGGCCGCCAACGCGCTCGGCGTGCCGCTTGCTCAAGACATTGCACTGCCTGCATTCGTCGCGATTGCGACCGATACCGGCTGGTTTCGGTTTTCGAGCACGACATCGGAAACATTCCGCACGGCAGCCCGATTGCTCGATGTCGGCGTGCAGCCCGATGAGGTGTACAAGGAACTTTACGAGCAGGAATCGCTGGGCCGAATACGGCTCGTCGGACGAACACTCCAAAAAGCGGAGGCCTATTTGGAAGGGCAATTCCTGTTCACTTGGATTATGCTCGACGATTTGGCGGCGGCGGGAGCGATTCCCTCCGATTCGGAGGACATTGTAAACATGTTGTTGCAGGTTCAGGGTTCCAAGATGGCGGCATTGCTGTCGGAATTGAGAGATGGGACGTTCAAAGTCAGTTTTCGCAGCCGTTGCGAGGTGGATTGCAGTTTACTGGCTTCGCAATTTGGCGGCGGCGGCCACAAAAAGGCAGCCGGTGCGAGTTTGGCACTGCCGTTTGAGCAGGCCAAGCAGGCGGTGGTCGATGCCGTGTCGGCGAAATTTGAATGAGTGCCGTACCTCAACTCATACGCATTATTCATACGCATTGACAATCTGTTGAACGAGCGGATGCCGAACGATGTCGCTGCGGTCAAGTTGAAGCATTCCAATCGCCTCTATTCGGCAAAGACGCTGACGAGCATCAATCAAACCGCTCCGCTTGTTTGCCGGTAGGTCAATCTGCGTCGCGTCGCCGCAAACCGTGATCGTCGAAAACTCGCCCATCCGAGTTAAAAACATCTTCATTTGAGCGACCGTCGTGTTTTGAGCCTCATCCAAAATAATCGAAGCATTGTTGAGCGTCCGCCCTCGCATATACGCAAGCGGAATCACTTCGATTCGGTCTTCTTCCATATAACGCTTGAGCATATCGCGATCCATCATATCGGCCAGGGCATCGAAAAGCGGCCGCAGATACGGATTGATTTTCGCTTGCAAATCGCCGGGCAAAAAACCGAGACTTTCGCCCGCTTCGACAGCCGGACGCACCAAGACGATTTTCTTGACGGCTTCGGTTTTCAAGGCTTCGACGGCTTTGGCAACGGCAAGATAGGTTTTACCGGTCCCGGCTGGCCCGACGCAAATGACGATGGCCTTGTTTCGGAGCAGTTCCAAATATCGGGCTTGTCCGTTGGTTTTTGCCCGAATTTGTTTTCCGTGGTAGACGTCGATTGGTTTGATGTTGGAAACTTCCGTTCCGTGGACGACTTCGGAAATTGCCCGGCGGATGTCGTCGGTATTCATTTGGCCGTTTCGCAGGGCGATGTGTTGCAGGCGTTCCAGGAGGTGCGAGCCTCGTTGGACGGCATCAGATGTTCCTCGGAGCAGGATTTTGTTCCCATCGAGTGTTACTTTGATGCCGAGGGCTTCGCGAATTCGCCGGAGGTTGGCATCGGAAGGCCCAAAAACCTTTAATAACGCTTTGGAATCAATAACCGCAACCGTTGCTTCGTTGTCGTGCATCGTTGGTATTTTAGCATAATCACGAGAGTCAGGGGGCGTGAGCATTTTTCCATAGCAACACGCAACACGCCCTAGAACGCGACCTTCGGAGCGGTACGCTCTTGGGGACTGTCAACTTCAAACAGGGCTGCTTCCGAAAAATTGAACATCCCGGAAATAAAATTCGACGGAAATACCTCCCTCGCATTGTTGTACGTCATCACGGAATCGTTAAACGCCTGTCGGGCAAAGGCGATTTTGTTCTCCGTAGATGTCAATTCCTCTTGCAGAGAAAGCATGTTTTGGCTGGCCTTCAAGTCTGGATACTGCTCGAATACCAACATCAGTCGGCTTAGGGCGCCGGTCAATTCGCCCTCAGCCTGGTTCAACTGCTTGATGCACTGACCATCAGTGGGATTGGCAGCCGCTTTTCCAGCCGCTCCAGAGGCGATATTTCGGGCCTGGATCACGGCTTCGAGCGTTTCCCGTTCGTGTTTCATATATCCCTTGGCCGTTTCAACCAGGTTGGGAATCAATTCATACCGGCGTTTGAGTTGCACGTCAATTTGGGCAAACGCATTTTTATAGCGGTTCCGATGGCTCACGAGACCGTTGTAAATCGAAATCACCCAAAGAACGAGGAGAAATAAGATGACGGAAATTCCCCCGAGGATAAGAAGGAACAAGCCGAAGAAAGTTAAGCCGAAGAAAGTTACCATATCGAAATACCTCCATCAAAACGTTGCACGATGGTCGGATTCTACACGTTTTTCCAAAAATTGCAACTATTGCGTATCCTGCCAGGCCGACTGCCTACCTTGTGCACCCGCCCGGCGGTCGGCTGCCTACCTTTTTCCCTTGCCCTGCGTATCCTGCCGATATGCTTGCAAACCAACTCCGATTACGCTACAATGCAAAATGGTGTTTTAGTGTTTTCAAGGTCTTTTCCAAAAAGGAGCGATGTTATGCAGTTAACAAAAAATCAGTTGGCAGTCATCTCGTGTTGTCTTGCTCTGCAAGCCTTTATTCTCGTTGTACTCAATGCGTTCATTCCCATTTTGGCCGGCGCAGATCATATTTGGGTCGCCTTCCAAGCCTGGGCGGTGTATTTTCTCGCAGGCTGTTCAGCCAAGGGGGGAGTCAAAGCATTCATCGGCTATGCCACTGGTATTGCGGCTTCCATTGCAATCATCGAACTGATCGGCGTACTCAGTTTTCTTCCGAGCCCGGCGGGGATCAATCTCGCAATGGCATTGGCCGTGTTCATCGTCGTCATTCCGGCCATTATGTCCGAAGCGTTTAAGAACATGGTTCCGGCACTGTTCATTGGGTCGGGTGCATTTTTTGGACTGTCTGGACTGATGGGCGCAGAGGGCTGGTCGGGACACTTGGCAGTTGCCCGTGTCGAACTCGTTTATTGTGCGGTTGGTCTGTTGTTCGGCTACATCACGGTATTTTGGCGGGGCAAATACGAGGCGAGCCTCAGTAAAAAGGAAGATTCGCAGTAAGAGCGAGTTTCAAATTGCTCTAGACGCGTTTCCGTCATTCCGGCGAAAGCCGGAACCCAGAAGAACCAGCATCGCACGCAATATCTGGCGCAATATCTGGATCCCGGCCTGCGCCGGGATGACAATGTGTTGCGCCGGGATGACGGTTTTTGTTCAGAGCAACATGTGCAACGCCCTAATAATCCAAATCTAAAAGCATCCATCTGCGGTTTACACCCTCTCCCGACGCCGCAGGTCGCTCGACGAAATGTCCATCGTGAATTCCGATGCTGGAACATCTTCGCAAAGACTACGCAACATGTCGGGCATATCCAACGATTCCATCGATTCCAAGCCCGCCTTCGATTTTCGAGCAAAAACGAGAAACCGACAATTATAATAGGCAATCATCCGCAAAAGTTCATGCAATTTGTAGACATTGTCCTGATAAAATCGCAAGTCCGCAAGCCGTTTGAGCGTGTCCGCTCCGACAACAAACGTCGTTCCCTGAAACAATTCCGCTTTCGCAGCAAACAACGGCGTTTGCGTCAGCCAGACGGCCTGGCCCGGTTTCGCCCGACTGATGTGCGAGAGACGATGCTCCAATTCAATATAGTCGAATGGCGGTTTATCGACATTTTGAACCGAAATTTCCAAAACGACTCTTTCCTGCAACCGCTGTTCCGCAATGTCGAGCATTTCGAGATGCCCTTTATGTATCGGATTAAAAGCGCCGGGAAAAATCGCCTGCGTGAATTCGGCATCGGAATTAAACGGCAAATCCGCCGCTATAACCTCTTCGTGGGTAATCGAATGGGAACCTTCGTTGGTCCAAAGCACCGCCCCGATTTTGCCGAAATATAAATCCACCAACAAGGGCGAGGCCGCTACGCGTTTGCCTTGAACGACTTCGCCAGGCTTGAGTTTGAGCGGGATGCACTCATACAGCGGATAATCATTCGACAAGCCGCTGATGAGCGTTGCTGCATTTGCCCTGCCTTTGTTGCTGTCTCTGCCGGGATTGTGAGCGAGCGGGATATGTTGGTCTTTTTCGTGTCGGGCAGTTTCGATGGCATTCAATATCAAGTCGGCAACGAGCCGTTCTTCTTCCCATCGGCTGCGGGAATCTTTTTGCAGGCCTAACGAAAATTGGATTGTTTGCAGCAAGGATTGGATGGCGATATGCACGCGGTGTTCACCCAATTTTTGCCGGTCGGTCGCGAGTGCGGCGGTGCAGCCGATTCCGATGACGTGTTTATACGCGTCAAATTCGCCGAGGTCGGCTGGCTCGACAAAATCCGTGGAACGGATGATGGCGGACTCGCTAATATCATCAATTTCGTGTGAAATGTCGACGTTTTTTGGGGAAACGCGTTTGATGTCGACGTATCCCTGTTTGCGAAGCGATTCGGAGCGAAGGACTTTCCGTGCGTGGTAGAATGCCGTCATGGCCAGGGTTCGTGCGGTACGGGGGCAGCAAAACTGTTCAGGCATACGGCCGATGTAATTGCTGATGGATTCGTGCGAGTAGGGAACGGCGGCCTCGATAAGGGTGCCGGAGCCGCCCGGCACGGAGAGCAAGTCGCTCAAGAGAAAAGTTCCGCCGCCGGACAGGGCGGCAACGATTTGTGTCGGCGATTGATGCAACGATTGCACGCATTCAACTCGTTTTTTCTGGAAAGGATCGGGCGATAGAAACATCGAGCGGGCCGGAAAATTAGGGCATTAAAACGATATTATACTCCAAATGGCAAAATTAGTGCGCACGAGCCGGGGGCTGACGCCCACCCGGATCTTTGTGCAACGCCCTCGCTTCGTGCTCTGTGTTGTCGCATTCCCTAATCCCGACTCGAACGATTCACCGTGCCCATAAAGTCCGAACTCGTTTCGCCCGGATTCGGAGTAAATATATTAGATAATCCCGATGGAATCATATTGCGAGGATGCATCCGCCCCCAAAATGATTGCGATTTTTCCTCCTCTTCATCCGCCGTATACTCCCCAGTCTCCCTGCGGTAAATGCGATTAGGCTCCGGCAAACGATCCATCTCCAACGGGCACGAAAGCATTCCCGACATATCCGCCTGGCGAAGCATCTGCACGACATCGGGATAGGAACCGCCCAATTCGACAACCGCTCGAATAATTTCATCCAACCGCGGCGACACTTCCCGCCGCTCGTCGAGTCCCGATTTTGCAAATTGCGTAACGGCAACACTACCCGGCGTTTGACCGTTGACAAAAATGGTTGGCCCTGCATCAAAAACAAACGGTTGTTTGACAAAAACATCTGACCCGAACAGCACGATTTCCGGCAATTTCTGCGTCGTGAAATGCACCATCGGCGGGGCTTGCGGCGAAGGAATGACGTGATAACTAAAATATCCGCCGAGGACTTCACCGCGAATCGTTAAATCCAACGGATTCCTGTTTTTGAGTGCCCTAAATGCACCGTACCGCGTTTCCTCGCAGGGGACATGGAGCAGTTGCCGAAGATGGAATTCGGCCTCCAAATCGTTTTTCATCACGCTCAACCCGTTGAGAGCGTAAACACGAAATGCCGGCTCCACTTGTGCGATTTCGGCCAAAACCTTTGCCGAAGCCCCGTTATCCAAATAGGCCAGCGACGTTGCTGCATGGAATCGGACTTCCATAATTGGGCTCTGCAAGCCTAAAAGCAACGCATCAACTCCGCGCCGGCCAATCGCTTCGAGTTGGAAGGCCGCATGCTGCGAAGTGTTCGGATTGAGCAGTTCCTCTTTGAGGCGTTCAATGCGTTGCCGTTGCCGTTCCGCCGTCTCAAAACACGCGATCGACTGCACGACGCGAATATAGCGGTCAATATCGTTGGCATAACTCGGATGGACATTGAGAATAATCAACGAACTTGTTTCCGCCGAGGCGACTCCGGTTCGAGGGCCTGTGTTTAACGGGAATCGGTCGTTAATCGCCCTGGCGATGCGATCGACTCCGATGAATGATTTCTCTTTCATGATGAGCGACAGAGCCCGCGATTCGGCCGTTACGGCACCGCTCAAGATGGTTCCTCTTTTGAGGCCTTCCGATTCGCTCATATCGGTTGCCATCGGGTCATCGACCATAATGGGGCCCGCAACGATGGCTCGGGTCGCACCGACCCCGAGTTCGCTGCCGAACGGGACGATTTCGGAAAGATTCGTCGGTTGCAAAATACCGCCGCGGAGGCTTCGGGTATTCGTGTTATCCGGGAGCAGAATTTGGACATCGAATTGGTCGCCTCTTTGGATGCCGGGCCGCATTTGACCGCGGATTTCGACGACGGCCGTGTCCGGTCTGGCAAGAAGAGCGCGGATTCCCGTTATTTTATCTCGATTGAGCCGGTCATAAACCTGTTTATAATGGGGCGTATTCACGTCTTCCCCGCCGGTCCCGGGCAGTCGGACAACGAGCCCGAATCCGTGGACGGGAATGCTCATGTAATTGCCGATGGAGACGTGGTCGCCGACGAGTTTGGGTTTGCCGTCTTCGGTTTCGGTTTCAAAAGTATCCTCGAACAGGGGATCTTTTTCCTTTTTCCCGGGCAATAGTTTATCCGACATGACGCTCAGCGTATGGCACCCTCCGGCGAACAGAAAAAGGGCGCCTAGCAGGGTCGTGGTCAGCAGTGTCAATCGAAGGCGTCGGAACATACCGGAAAAATACAGATTTTCCGTTTTCGCGTCAAGAGCGGTTTTTTTGCGGAGTGCGGATCGGGTGCGTTTCCCAATTTAATACGCTCTAAAACGCAAAGCGCAAGCCTTCTTTCGGCAGCAGGGATTTATCATGTATCTTGTCTATCACTTCCTTCATTCCGATCAACTTTTCGGCAATGCCGGTCAGTTCAACGGACAACATGCCCGTCGTGTCCTCGCCCGAGGCCTCCGCCGTGATGTAGTCATTGACCGATTCCAGCATCTTTTTGACGGCCTGCGATTCGACATACGACAACTCGCCACCCTCAAAGGACAACAATCCATCCGAACCGAACAGCAAACTGAACGGATTTTCGATTCCCATCTCGCCAAAGAACCTGCCCAACGCACCGCCCACTTCTTCCGTCAGCACCGCCAACTCGGCCAAGGCTGCCGCATCCGCATCGGGCGACAAAATCGCAACGCCGGACATCGCTCCGATAATAATTTCGTGCCGGTATTCCTGCACATCGCCGTGCTCATCATCGTGGGCATCCAACATGGCCAGCCCGAGTTCCTCGGCTGCCTCCCGCAATGCGATGATCGCAGCAACCCGTTCAATCACTTCGCCGTTTTCGTCCAACGCCCCGGGATTAGACGGATGGGCATTGGAAAACCAAGTATTCATCGCCGCCGCCGCACGAAGATTCGCCTCCGGGTCATCACCTGCCGTTTGAACGTCGATGAACGATAGGCGACCCCGGTCATCAATCTTCATATTGAAGTCCGTAATCTTCATACTCGGATCGCCATCGTAGAATTCATTATAAACATCGACAATATGCCTAAAGACACCTGTACGCAGTTCCATAATGTCCATCGCAAAGTTCGGCTCCTCATCGGTTGCTTCGGAAACCACACCGCGCTTGATGGCCAAGAGCGAACGGACATTTTCGGATTCATTTTTACCGCCGGATTTGCGTTGAATATCCGCTTCGCCCGGGGCTTCAATCACCGGCGGCGGTGTTGCAGCCCGACGCTCTTCGTAGGCCGCAAGTTCGCTGTTCAGTTCGGGAAGTATATTGAGCAGATTGTGCAAGTTGCTAAATTTTTCATCGACTTGCCCTGTCATATTGAAAGATTTTTTGGCGGCATCATACTCTTCCAACGAGGTGCCGTGCTCGGCAAGAACATTTTTAAGCAGTTGCGTTCGGGCGGCATCGAATTTTTTATCGGACAGGTCTGCATCATCTTTTGCCAACTCGGCAGCGATTTCCATTCGGGCTTTTTGCGTTTTGATTCGCTCGACGAGTTCGGGATCATCGTTGATAAGTTGAGCGATGCGTTTTTTATCGCGTGCCCGGATATTGCCTTCGACGATAATGTTGCCGTCTTTATCTTCGCCGAAGGTTATTTTTTTTGTTACACCGCCGAGGCCGAGTTTACCGAGGACGCTGCCGAGGGTTGTTTCGAGGGCTTTGGATTCTCTGTCAATCAATTTATCGAGCGAGTCGAGCAGGGAAGATTTGGTAAAGGATGAACCTTCCAATCCGAGCAGGGCGCCGAGCGTCGCGAAGGAAATGCTGCCGGAACTTGTCGGGATGCTACTACTTTCTGGTGCGGCTTCCGCCTCGCTATGCATCGGCGGAAGTTTAATCACTACCCATTCGCTTCCATTCCATCGGGCTGGATCGGTGCCTTCATACTCGGCAACTACTTTTTCTGCGACTCGGGTGTTCCATTCGCCATTTTCAAATACCGTCTCCATCCGGGAATGGATAACCTTTGCTCTGAATGTTGTTTGCTCATAATCTGTCTGGCCTGTTTGCGATACGGCTATTGACTGACCTAAATGTTGGCCGCCGTCTATCATTTTCGCCGGCCCTGTTCCTGCTGTCGCTAACTGTTCTGCGGCGTGTTTTTGTCCCCAGCGAGTTGTTGTTATCGTCGTGATGCCGGGGGCATTTTCATAATGCCTAAATGTTCCATCTTCAGTTGTTTGCTCAACTATTTGCGTATTGGGCATAATAGTAGTGTACTCGACTGTTTCCAACCATAAGGTCTTGAATTCAGTGCCCAAGGCAATGGGCTTGCCGTACACGCCGCTGTGGTTCGGGGTGGGAGTAAGATCGAACGTATCCCGCATGACCGTCAGGGTTGGCTGCACAATAGTTCCATCGGTTTTTTTGACCGTAACGGCATTTGCCGCCTGGTTCGCGGCAAATGATTGCGGCAGGTTCGACTGGAACGGCAAGGAATGGGCGATCATGGCGTGTGATTGCGGATGCGTGCGGACAGCCTATTTTGCCCATTCTACCATGCGATGGAGTCCACTGTCTATGAATTTTTCAGCATTTTTTGCATAATTTCTCCGCAAGCGTTCGGGTTGTTCGGTCTGTAGCGATTATGCAGGGGAGTTGCCAGAATAACCCCTACAATCGGCAATCGGTTATAATCATGCAGGATGCAATCCAACACATGCCGATGAAAAATGAGAGGGGTATTCTATCCCAACAGGTCCGTTTCGCAAACACTTTGAAAAGGAGTCTCCAACATGAGAGGCAATGCTTGGCAAGTTACCGCAATTATCGCAATCCTCTTGGTCGTTATGTTGCTCATTCCGCTCATCATCATGGGCCGGAACTACCAAACAATGGCCGAACAAACCCGACAGGCCCGGGCAGAACACACGGCATCCGCTCAAAATGCGGCCAACGCCGAACGCGAAGCCAATGCCTTGAAAGTCCTCATCGGAGCGGCCGCAACCACACCATTTGATGCCGTCCAGCGACAGCACGTGGAAATGATGGAACGAGTCCTGCCCGGGGAAAATGACCCCACCCGGACTTATAATCACGCCGTGGCCGCTCTGCTCGGCGACTTGGAACGCGAACGCCAAGCACATCGCCGAACGAGCGAAGCGAAAACGCAGTTGGAATCCGACTATAATCACGCACAAACCCGACACACCGCGGCCCTCGACCAACTCCGTGCCGAAGTCCGCCGAATGGAAGGCCTCCGCGATGAAGAACGTCGGCAATTTTCGCTCGCGAAAGAAGGAATTGACCGACAGTTGCACCTCGCCATCGAACAGCAAGATTCGACGCTGGCCCAATCCGAATACATCCGGCATCAACTCAACGAACAGGTGAATTTGCTGATGAACGATAACCGCGACATCCGCGACACGAATGTTACGCTGGCGGCGGCCTTGGAAGAACTGCGAAATCCGCATTTTGAGCATCCGGCAGGGAAAATTATGTCCGTTGACCAAAGAGCCGGTACGGCCATCATTAACGTCGGCTCCGCAGACGGACTTATGGTTCGCACGATGTTCGGCGTGTTTCATTCCGGGATTACCGGTTTGTCGTTCCGCAGCCCGTCCGTCGGCGGGGCATCGGCCTACTGCGAAGGATGCCAACGCGAAATGTCGCGTGATGCGTCTAAAGCGAGCGTTGAAGTGATGCAAATTCTCGGCCCGCATCGGGCTGAAGTCCGTATCCTCGACGATATTCTGAACGATCCCATTATGGCGGGAGATGTCATCTATTCGCCGATTTGGAAGCCGGGACAACGAGTCCGGTTTGCATTGACGGCAGGAATGGCCTTACCCGGTTCGAGTATCGAATCCGGCAACGAAGCCGTCAAACGGCTCATCGAAATGAACGGCGGTATCGTCGATTGCTGGATTGATGAAAATGTACCCGAAGGTCAGGAACACCTGCAAGGCGAACTGAGCGATTTGACGAACTTCATCGTCATCAACGACCGAGTTGCCCGGGAATTGGATTCCGAAGTCCGGCTCGTGCAGGATGGCCTTGTTGAAAGCGCACGCAATCGGGCGGTTAAATCCATCAGTTTGGAAGACCTTTTGAGCCGAATGGGTTGGCGAAATATGACGCCGGTTTACACATTCGGTGCACAGGAGTTCACGACGGAAATGCGAGTGGCACCGCAGCATCCTGGCACGCTTCGACAGTCGTCGAATCCGGTTTCGCCGATGTTCATACCGCCCGATCCGAGTGCTCGCTTGGATGCCCGAGATACGCTGCCGATTCGTACAGCACCGGGCCAAGTGTCGCCGCTTTTCAATGAAAATGCACCGGTTCCGCCGACGAGCAGTGGCCGAACGAGCGATTTGTTCCGACCGCGAACTCCGTCGACCGGCGTAAATTGACAGCGGAACGGGAAAAGACGGAGTGGGAGAAGACAGAGTGGGAAAAGTACGGCGCGTCGCCCTGCGACGCGCTGCACTCGCTATTTTGCCAGTTCCTGCATCACCGCTTCGGGAATATCGAAATTGGAGGAAACCTTCTGCACATCGTCGTGATCATCGAGCATTTCCAGCAACTTAAAGATTTTCGCGGCGGTGTCGGCATCTTGAACGGTCGCCCTGTCCTTCGGCATTAAACTCAACTGCGAATCTTCCGGTTCGATGCCCGCCGTTTGCAGGGCATTGTAAACCTGCTCGTAAGCCTCCGGTCGGCAAATGATTTCAAAGCCGTCTTCCGTTTCGGTAACTTCGTCGGCATCGGCCTCGAGGACGATTTCCATAACGGCATCTTCCGTGAGAGCAGGTTTTTGGGGAATTGATTTTGGGATCACGAAAAGTCCTTTTTTATCGAAATTCCAAGCGACGCAGCCCGTGGTGCCGAGTTTCCCGCCGCAAATTTCGAATATTTTTTTGATTTCGGGAGCGGTTCGATTTCGATTATCCGTAACGGCTTCGGCCAAGACGGCCACACCGCCGGGACCGTACCCCTCGTAGACGAGTTCTTCGAGTTGTTCGGTTTCGCCTTCTCCGCTGCCTCGCCGGATGGCTCGTTGGATGTTTTCTTTGGGCAGGGAGACGGCTTTGGCTTCGTCGATTGCCGCACGAAGCCGGATATTGCTATCGGGATCAGGGCCGCCAAGTTTTGCGGCGACGATAATTGCTTTGGCCAATTTGCTCCAAAGTTTTCCGCGTTTGGCATCGACGAGTGCTTTTTTGTGTTTGATGCCTGCCCAGTGTGAATGTCCTGCCATCGTGTCTCCTGCTTTAATGTTTGACCGGTATTATTATACCGAATGGTCGCCGGATTCACCGGGGGGCTCTTGCATTGCTTGAATTAAACCACACTCTGCGGTACAATGGGAAAATGGGATGTTGCGTTGCCGAAATACGAAGTATTGCCTACTACCTGCCAGAGCGGTTGCTGAATAATGCCGAACTCGTCGGACATTTTCCACACTGGACCGAAGAAAAAATCGTCCGCAAACTCGGAATCGAAACCCGACCCATCGCCCACGAAACCGAAACCGCTGCCGATATGGCCGTCCTCGCCGCCGAAAATCTATTGGATAACGGCAGTTGCGAACACGAAGAAATTGACTTCGTTCTCCTTTGCACTCAATCCCCCGACTACTTTCTGCCAACTTCCGCCTGCATCATTCACGAACGGCTCGGCCTGCCCAAAGCCTGCGGAGCCCTCGATTTTAACCTCGGTTGCAGCGGCTACATCTACGGCCTCTCGCTTGCCAAAGGCCTTGTCGAAACCGGAGCGGCAAAAAAAGTGCTGTTTCTGACTTCCGAAACCTATTCCCGATATATCAATCCCGACGATCGGTCGGCCCGACCGCTCTTCGGCGATGGAGCCGCCGCAACGCTGGTTGCCGCAACGGAGCCAACAGAAAAGACCGTACAGGAGGAGCCGATCGGCCCCTTCGTATTCGGAACCGATGGAAGCGGTGCAGATTTGCTCATCGTCCCCGCCGGCGGGCATCGTATGTTGCCGACCGAAGAGACGGCGGTCGAACAGCCCGACGGAAAGGGAAGTGTCCGCTCGCTCAACCAACTGAAAATGCATGGTCCCGGCATTTTTTCCTTTGCGGTGGATCGTGTTCCGCCGTTGGTCGAGGATTTGCTCCAAAAATCGGGCAAGACCCGGTCGGACATCGGTTGTTATGTTTTCCACCAGGCGAATAAGTATATGCTCAATCGTTTGCAGGAGTTATGCAATTTGAGGGATGCAAACTTTTTCAACGACATTATGCACCGGGGCAATACGGTATCGAGCAGCATACCGATCGCAATGGTCGATGCCTGGCAGAGCGGCGTGCTCCGGCCTGGCGAATGGGCGATGCTGGTCGGTTTCGGCGTGGGGCTGTCTTGGGGAGCGACGCTGGTCAAGGTGCCGGAAGGGTTTGTTGCGTGCGTTCCAGAGCCCGTAGCGTGATCTCACACATCAATAATCACCGGTTTGCCATCAATTTCGACGACGCGTTTTTTGAATCCCTTCGTTTCGATCGAACCGTAATCGTGGCCCGCATGGCCGGGATACACGCAAAACGAAATGAGCGGTTCGCCGCCCGTATTGATGGAACGATGCGCCCAATATGCCGGTACATAAACGCAAGTATTTGGCCGCATTTCCTTGATTTCGACGTCGCCCTGTTCGGTTTCCATAAGCATATAGCCCTCTCCTGCGACGCAGAGATAGATTTCCGCCGTTTCCCGAACAGAATGATAATGCCCTTTTGTCATATAATACTCGCGTCCGACCTTGCCGGGCAAGGTTACGCTCATACACCATTGCAATTCGCCGGGCAATTCCGGCAACTTTTTTTCGTAAACCTTGTAGATGACCGGATCGGCTCCCAGCAACTTTTGGGCGGCCTCTTGGTCTTCGTACATCGTGTACATTTGGCTCAACTTGCGGTCGTAGGCGCTGTCCGGCGAGTCTAACTCGCCCGTCGCCATATTGATTTTTACGTCAACCGGTCTGGGAAAATAGGAGTTTGTCATTGGAATTTCGGAGTAAAGTGTGCAATAAGGGGAAATTAAAGTTTCGAGACGAGCGTTGCAACTTCGCGGCAACGGGAAGCGATGAGTTCCCATTTCCCGCTGGCGATGTCGTCTTTGGTGGCAATCCACGTTCCGCCGCAAGCGATGACGCCTTTTGTGGAAAGGTATTCATTCAAGTTGTCCGGCGACACGCCGCCAGTCGGCATGAACTGCACGCCCGTATTACCGTACGGTGCAATCAACGCTTTGAGCATCGTCAATCCGCCCATCGCACCGGCGGGGAAAAATTTCAGGATTTTGCAACCGTTTGACAATGCGGCTTCGACATCGGACGGCGTGCAAACACCCGGCACGAAGGGGAAGTTCATTTTCTGTGCCGCCTCGATAATTTTGGGGTTGCAACCGGGTGCCACACCGAATGCCGCACCGGAATCGACCGCGGCTTTGAGGTTATCGGGTGTCAAAATAGTACCGGCACCGACGAGCAGGTTGGGCCGTTCTTGCGTCATTTTGCGGATGACGGCCGCGGCGGCTTCGGTGCGGAAGGTAATTTCCGCGATGGGTAAAGTGCCGGCGAGCAGAGCATCGGCGAGCGACAGTGCTGCGTCGGGCGACTCAATAGCGATGACCGGGACGACTTTGAATTTTGCAATTTGTTCGAATACTGACATTTGGTTAAATTTCCGGGGAGGCCGTTGCTCTTTGACTAGAATATACACGAAAAGAGCGGAGTTGCACAGCCCGCTCGTGCGATCGCACTCACCGTTCTGCGGCGAGGCGGATATACAAAAAACGCTCCTGCGTCTCGCCGCTCTCGTCCCATCTGGCGGAATGCAACAATACTGCCGTTTCCTCATCAGGGGCCAATTTATACACAAACGTCCTGCGAGCCGTAAAAGGATCAAGCAGCACATCTTCCAAAAATTCCGGAACCAATCCCTCCAACTCGGAAGGATACTCCCCATTTGCCGCCTTGTAACGCTCCAATGCCAATGCCAAACGCAATAAGTCAATGATCGTATTGCTGCGGTTTAAGGCATGGTCTGCCGACAAAAAAGCAGGTATAGTAACTAATATCACATAATCCGCAACCAACTGCGAACGGGTCCGAATCAACGGAATGCGAAATACTCTCAAAGGGCTACTAAGTTGCTGGCCCTTTTCCTTAAGAATCGCTTCCATAGTCTCAAAATACTTTTTTTCGATGGTCGAATTGACGCCCCGCGACAAATTACCGGACTGTTGCCTTACCTCGCTATAAAATTCGGTAATCCGCTTGCCCGCAATGTTCCGATCAAACGGCAACAGCGTTAAAGCATTATGCTCGGGTACATTATCCGACGGAATATCATGAAAAAGCCAAAGAAAAAATGATGTCAAGTCGGTAATGGGCTCCTTTTCCCCCACAAAAAACATGTCGCTCAACGCATCATGAAAGCCAGCAAGTTGTATCATCTGCAAGCATCCATAGACAAGATTGGATTCGAGTTCGGAATGCAACGTCATCCTCCGCGGCAACGCATCCAAATCTTGGGAAAATCGTTCCAGTTGCTCCGGTGTCAGGTCGGCATGCTGTAATATCGTTTTTGCCGATTCCAAAGCGGCACCTTCCACCGCAATGCCGACGATGTTGACGACGAGAACCGGGTCGTTAATATAATGATTCCGCGACAGGTAAAACATGCTCATCACATCGTGCCAGGCACCGTCGATGTCGCCGCGTCCAAGCCGTTCAGTAACACGGACGGGCAATTCCCGGCCAAATTGCCGTGCGGCTTGAACGTCAGGAAGCAACACCATATACACGGAATTGTTTTCAGGACGTTGCCGCCAACACACGAAGTTCGGCTTGCGGACGGCAACGCCAAACAGGTCAAGCACCGGCGAGCGTTCTTCGAGCCATCGGGCAATGTGAGGATATTCTTCCGCCGTCCACGGAGCGGTAGCGAGTTTTTTACGCAGTTCCTCGTCCGGTCTGTCGTCATACTCTTCCCCTTCTGCTTTATTTGCTTCCCATTCTTTACGCATGAAAGCACTGTAATTGGGATTATCAAGGAATCTCGGTCTGACATACGGGTCGATGTACATGTGTTCGCAGAGCGGAACCCAGTATTCCTCGAACCAGCGTTTTGATTGTTCGTGCGTCGGCATTTCATCCCAGGGGACGTTATTGGCGATGCTCGCTTGTTCGAGGATCTTTGGGCCCAGTGCGGCAATGATGAGTCGCATACCGTTGTCTTCCGGCGGTGAGAATTTGTAGATGTACGTCTGTTCGTAATATCCGAAATAATCGACATCGCCGTTGGGCAGGAGGGGCGAAGTGAATCCGGTCGTTTGCGGCGAAACGCGAAGGGGGGAGGGAATCAGGCAAAAATAGGCGGCGACTGCTAAAAGGGCGAGCGTCCAATATCGGCGTCGGGCGTACCAGGGTTTTGGGGATTGGGCTGTCGGGGAGGGCATCGGCTTGGCTGGGTGAAAGGGGTTTGTAATCGTAGTTTCAGACGAACAAGCGGCGGGATTTTCCAGAGAATTTTACCAGATTTGCTCGGAAATGCTCAAAAAGGTTTCATACCGCCCGTCGCCGGCCCGGCGATGCGCTGACTTGTCAATTCCCCCGGCATCGGGTAAAATCAATCCGCTCTTCGTCGGCAAAAAAACTCAATCATGCCAGGTACTGCCATAGTCGGTCTCCAATGGGGAGATGAAGCCAAAGGGAAAATCGTCGATCTGCTCACAAAACAGCACGACATCGTCGTACGCTATCAAGGCGGTGCCAATGCCGGCCATACCGTCGTCGTCGGCGATAAAAAATACAAACTTTCCCTTATTCCCAGCGGCATTTTTCGCCCAAATGTCCAATGCGTCATCGCTGGCGGTGTCGTGCTCCATCCCGAAGCACTACTCCAAGAAATCGCGACTCTTAATGCCCAAGACGTTGCCATCGGCAAAAACCTCATCATCAGCGATCGGGCTCACGTCATCTTCCCCTGGCATCACGTCGAAGATGTGCTGTACAACACAATCGGCAGCAACGAACCCATCGGGACGACGATGCGGGGAATCGGCCCCTGTTACCAAGATAAGGTCGCCCGTTCCTTCGCGATTCGGCTCGGCGACATATACCAAGCCGATTTCAGAGAACGCATCGCAACCATCGTCGACGCCAAAAAACGCATGCTTGCCGGATTGGTTAACCGGCCTGACCGAAGGGAGGGGGCTGAAATACAGCCCGATCTCGATGTCAATTTCGATGTGGACACGATTTGCAAAAATTACATCGGCTATGCCGACCGGTTGCGTCCTTACGTTGCGGATACGACGGATTATCTGCTCAATGCGGTCGATGCCGACAAACGCATTCTCTTTGAGGGAGCGCAAGGGGCACTCTTGGACATTGATCACGGAACCTTCCCTTATGTAACGAGCAGCAACAGCAGCGGGACGGGAATTTCCAGCGGCAGCGGAGTGCCTGCGAAATTTATCACGAAAATCATCGGCATTGTCAAGGCTTATACGACGCGGGTTGGCGGCGGGCCGTTCCCGACGGAACAGGATAACGATACCGGCCAAAAAATCCGGGACCGCGGCAACGAATACGGGACGGTCACGAAGCGTCCGCGGCGATGTGGTTGGTTCGATGCGGTTGCGGCGAGGTACACGGTGCGAATTAGCGGCGTGGATACGCTGTCTTTGATGCTTTTGGATGTGTTGAGCACATTTGAGACATTGCAAATCTGCACGGAATACGAATTGGATGGTCGTCGGATACAGGTTTTTCCGAGTGTATCGGAGGATTTGCGTCGGGTGGAGGCGGTTTATGAGACATTACCGGGTTGGTCGGAGGACATTACGGGCGTTCGGAATTTTGGCGATTTGCCAGCGAATGCACGGAGTTATGTCAAGCGGATTGGCGAATTGATTGGTCGTCCTATTGAATTTGTGTCGGTCGGGCCCGATCGGGAACAGACGATTACGGTGTGATGCCGAGTGAATCCGTGGTGTATGCCAAGGATGTCTCCGGGGACTGCCCTCCGCTCTTGCGAGTCGAAACCTGCTATAATGTCCCCCAATAGGTTCTTGCACGTAAAATATGTCTCCGAAGCAATCCTCCAATAGCCGGAACGAAATCGGCGGATACAAAGACCGATTTTGGTATCCCCGATTTTGGGACGGGATGACCCTCTCCGCCTGGCTCAAACTGCTTAAAGTCGGAAAATACCGAATCGCTCCCGTCCGCTTCGCAATGGCCTTGATCATCACTTGGCTCGCCGTTTTTGCCAATTCTCCCGCCGCCTGGCTGCAAAAATTGCTCTACGGCAAAAAAATCCGCGATGCCAAACTCGCCGCCGCCCCCATCTTCATCATCGGACATTGGCGGTCTGGGACAACGCTCCTGCACGAATATCTGATTCGCGATCCCCAATTTTCCTATGCCGATACCTATGCCTGTTTCGTGCCGGAACACTTTATTTTGACCCGATTTACATTTCGGCCAATGGTCTCGATTCTGATGCCCAACAAGCGTCCGATCGACAATATGGCCGCCGGCTTTGATCGGCCCCAGGAAGATGAATTCGCCCTCGTGTCGATGGGCCTGCCCTCGCCGTATCGGAATATCATTTTTCCAAATAATGGGTTGAAAATTGACCAGGAATATCTCACGTTGCGTGATGTGTCCGACGCAGACCGAAAAACTTGGCTCGACGGGTTGGATACATTTTTGAGAACGCTGACGGTTTTGGAGCCTGACAAGCGGATTGTACTAAAATCGCCGCCGCATACAGGCAGGATTAAAGCGATTTTAGAGCGTTATCCTGATGCAAAGTTTATCCATATACACCGCAATCCGTATTCGATATTTCCGTCGACGTACAATCTTTGGATGCGTCTTTCGTTGGATGAGGGCGTGCAACGGCCGAGCGGCATCGGAATGGAAGAGTGTGTTTTTGATTGGCTCAATACGATGTATGATGCGTTTGAGGAAGATGTCAAACAGTTGCAGGCCAATCAATTTTGTGAGGTTGCGTATAAGGATTTGACGGCTGCTCCGGTCGAGACGCTTGCTCGGATTTATCAGACATTGGAACTTGAAGGTTTTGATGCGGCCCGATCGGGTTTTCAGAAGCATGCGGACTCGCAGAAGGAGTATAAGAAGAACAAATTTTCGATGGAACCGGAATTGAAAATCAGGATAGCCGAGCGGTGGAAACGGTATTTCGAGCGATTTGGATACGAAGTGTGAGACCTGGCGGTGTTGGCTAAGAGCCGGGGGCGTGAGATTGGACATACCAAAAACACGGGAATTACCACTATTTCGGAAAACACACGCTATTTCCCCTGCATTTTGGCTCCAAAACTTCGAGGACGCGTTGCTTCCGTTTTGCCAGCACTCCGCCACAGACGGTCAAAAATCGTTAGATTTTAGAAAAATGAACGTTGCCGCCTTCGGGCGGTTTTTTTGCGTTGCCGAACCGGACAAAAACCGGACGGCGTATTTGACATTTATTCTTACTGGCACAAAATCCGGGTTCCTGCCGGGTGCCGCCGGGTGCAAAGCGGAACTCTACCCATTTGCCAGGACAAATAGGTAGAGCTCGATTCCAAATTGGTAGAGTTTCCCTATATTTACGTTTTCGTTATCCGAAAAACGACCTTTTTGGCCAAAACGAACGAAAATTGGCAGTTATTTTCCGAAAAAGTGCCAAAAATGCCAAATTTTGGATATTTTGCGACTCCTCGGATGGTAGATTCCGACGAATTTACTGTACAAGTGCAGTGTTTTTGTAGCAAGAATTCAGGCAGGTATCGCCTCGTTCCCACCGAAAAATTGCCCTTGCCCCAAAAGTTCATACTTGTTAATATCCCCGCCGCATGGGATAATGACCTACAGAAGGAAAGCGACCATGACCCCGAAAAGCCCCCCTGACATCACGGTTTTTGACATCGCTGACTGGTTTTTGGCCCAGGCAACGGAAGAGAATAAGCCTCCGAGGCATATGAAACTCCAAAAACTGGTCTATTTTGCCTACGGGTGGTATTATGCCTATTTTGACCAGCCACTTTTTAGCGAAACGATTTATGCGTGGCGATATGGGCCGGTTGTGAAGGCTTTGTATGATGGGTACAAGCACTTCAAGGGGAATCCAATCGTTTCTGAAATAACGATTGTTCGCCCAAAACTTGACAATGAAGTCGCTCGAATTCTTCGATACGTATGGGAACTTTATGCGGCTTGTACAGATATGCAATTAAGCGAAATCACGCATCGCCTCAACGCTCCATGGCACCAAACATATAAACGGGATGAATGGATTCCTTACGAAGAAATTGCTCCCGAATTGATTCGAGATTATTTCAAGTCTATCAAAATCAAAAATGCCGAGTCCCTCCGATAATGAACTTATAGCCTCAATTTTGGCCGATATTCGTGCTAGCAGCGATGCTCTGAAACAAGACAAGGATGTTTTACGCAAAGATATGGTTTAGTCGAATCAAGATGGATTAACCACGCCTAACCGCCGGAAACACCGACGGCACGGTTTTATCTTGAGATGTACTACCCACATAGCCGTTTGATATTGCATGAATCGAATGATTTTTTGCTATCGCTTGTAAACAAATGTGGCTTTCCATTTTCAAGGTGATAATACTGAATGAAACTTGTTTCTGTATAATCGGAAACATGCTTGCGACTTTTTGCCCCATCCAAAAATGTATGTAATTTGTCATGGAAATTGGCATGATGCAATGTTACTCTCAACAGGATATTATGTTTTTCAAGCAGATTATAGAACCGTGCCGACATCTTGTTTAATGCCATTCCATTTGTAACAAGTTCGATATTGTTCAAAGGCGACACTTCCGCTCCCCAATACTTTGCAAAAAGTTCGATCACCTGCTCGATATTAGGGTGCAGCAATGGTTCACCGCCAATAATGCGGATACATCTTGGTGCAAGTCGCGGTGCCCAATTCCTGAATTGTTGTTCAAGAGCATCTAATAATACTGGCGGCACATGGCCCATATATTGCGACAGGTGTGCGCAATAGTTGCAGTTCAGATTACAACTAAAAACTACTGGCACTTCCAGTATTCTTTCATTTCCTAGTGTTAACATTTGTGTAATAAAGGATGAGGGCGATATGGTTGAATGTTTCTGTATGGGATCCCGTGAATTTCAGCAGGCAATTTGGAAAAGCCCGTAGAACCCCAAGGAAAATCGCAAATACTGATAATTTCTTTAGCACCACAGATTAACTTCAAGTCAACAAGCCAATCTACAATGCCCTCTTTTGGCATTTCTTTTGAATGTTTTGGGCTGGCCGGTGATTGCAAAATGTCCTGGGGCAAAGCATTTTTTAGCATCTGATTATCACAGACCACTACGATTTGCCGATACTCTTTCACCATTTCCTTGATTGTATCAACATATCGGTCAACATCATGAACATAGTCACTATCACCGGTACGCACATGCAAACAAAAATATTCGCCTCTTATCACTCCATGTGCCTTTTCTTGTGCCAGTACATTATATTCTTCGCTTGGTAATAGTAGCCATTCGTAACCTGATTTAATCGGATATAATGGGCCATTGGCATAATCTGCATACAATACTTCCTTATCTGTTAACCATGCTTCTTCTACCAACGTTTGAAACTGCGATTGTGGAAAGTAGTGTTGCTGCCATTGGTTTGCAAAATACTCTTCGCTTCTTATATCGCGTCGTTCATCATACAAATGTGAGTTTGCCCAAGGGAACACTTTTGACAAATGGTGTAAAGGATCAATGACTGGCGTAATCTTGCACTCTTGACCAAATATCTGATCCACACAAATATAGCCCCGCACGAAATCCATAAAGCCATAGGTGTTACATGTCCACACAACGCGGATTTCTTTTTGGGGTAGTTTTGTCACTGACATTGGCAAAAGGATTTGTATGTTTCTTCTAGTCCACTTTCTAAATTATATCGAGGTTTCCAATCGATGCAAATGTGCAGACGGGAACAATCTAAGAGTCGTCGCCTGACGCCGTTAGGATAATGCCTATCCCAAGAGATTAAATCTGTATAATCAACCATCCTTGCAATCGTATTAACCAAGTATCGGATTGAGACTTCCTCGCCGGAACCAATGTTAATCCAGGAACTACTACACAAAAAATGGATGGCATCAATGTTTTCCATCATTTTGATGCAAGCAGTGGCACAATCATCGACATGTAGAAATTCGCGAAGCGGTGTTCCATCACCATAGAGTCTCACTGCTTTTTTCTTGTTGACTTTTGCATCGTGAAACTTCCGCATCAAATCAGGGATCACATGGGTGCTCTTGTCGCCGATGCCATACAAATTCGTCGGCATCACGGTCAGATATTTTGTTTGCAAGCACTTGTTTAGATGTTCGCATAATTTGAGTGCCGCTATTTTTGCGATGGCATACCCTTCGTTTGTGCATTCTAGCGAATCGGTGAGCAATGCTGATTCGCGGATTGGATTTTCTGTATATTTTGGGTACACACACGCACTCCCCATGTTGAGCACTCCTTTTACGCCACTTTCATGTGCGGCTTTGAGAACATTGCCAGAAATCATCATGTTGTCATAGAGAAAATCTGCTTGGTTATTTTGATTCTCTAGTATGCCGCCGACTTTTGCCGCACAATGAAAGACATATTGCGGCCTTTCGTCAGCAAAAAATCTATTGACGGTATCTTGATTGCTCAAATCTAATTCTGTTCGCGTACGCAGGAAAAGGTTATTGTAACCTTGCTCACGAAGTGCTCGGAGAATTGCCGAACCCACTAAACCCGTATGGCCGGACACGTATATTTTATGTTCTATGTTCATGGTACTATGATTGTTCTATTGCAAAATAGCTAATAATTTCTTGTCTTTTAGTCCTTGTATATTCGCCTTTTCTGATGGAGTTGCTTTGATCCACCGACTGGGACACATACCACATATCGCTTGCTCGTACTTGTTGTTTACAAAGTCCGCTACTTCACGCCAAGTTGCCGTCGATGGTAACGGCTTGTAATCCGCTGCCAATTTCCATTCCTCGCCGATATATCCATTGTTATAGGCATGCTGAAACAATGCCGCCTGCGGACACATGTACAAATGGTTGTCCAAGAGCGTCATACAATTTCGTTGTGTTTTACATCGGTCATATGCGGCTTTCGGGTGAGAATTGAACAGCACCGGCCTTGCACCATCAAGACAATAAATCTTTTGCCAAAAAGTAGTAAATAGTTTTCGTTCTACTCGCAGGCCAGCATTTTGCCACTTGGCAATGTTTGCATCAATGATTTCGAGCATCTTGGGTTTGTCGTGGTGTACCAATACCCAAATACGCGTTCTAGTATCTCGTACCGCTTGTATGAACGATTGCTCTTGTCTTTCAATCAAGCCGTTTGTAACAATACACCGCTTCGCCTCCGGCCAAGCAGCATGAACGGCATAGACAATACGGGCCAAATCTTTATGCAAACATGGTTCGCGCCTAAAATCCGAACGATGCACGGCAACAATTTATCCTTCCACGATGTAATCCATTTTTCAACTTCCTCGATGGGAACAACACCTTTAATGTATCGGCCAAGATGGGCACAGTATTCACACTTCAAGTTGCAATCATAGGCCACGTTGATTTCCAATGCCGGTATTTGAATGGGTATGTGTTCGCGGTTTTTCTCATCCTCTTCCCACCATTTTTTGCGACACATCTTTTCCCATTGTTCTCGTGTTGCCGGACGAGAAGCATGCAAGATAGATGCGGCGCAGACTGAATTCAACTTGTATGGTGATTCACACAACTTTGGATAGACCGGGAAATCTGTGATAAAGGTACTCAAGGTTTTGTTCGCATCAATTTGATACCATTCTGGATGTGTAATGATGTTGGTATAGACTTTGATTAAGTCATCAACATGGCCAGCAATGACGTCCGAGTTGATTTCGTAATCTTTGCCAATGATATGCTGTAAATGTCCGGGCAGCCAGTGTGAGAATAAGGGATGGGCAACACCGGACATATCTTTGGAAATGATTACCCGGCCATCATACATCGCGTTGAACTTGCCAAGGATAATATCTACAGGATGCCGAAACACAATGTCACGAGAGTCCAGCGAAAACACATATTCAATACCACGTGCTTTCCATTCGTGTAGCATAGCAAGAAAGTTCTTAATCTTGTGCTCAAAAAATGTTATGAATGTTTTGCCACTATCAAAAAACTCAACCGGGATATGATGTTCGGCAGCACTTTCGCAAAATAGTTTCGTTACCGC